>JBDTNO010000016.1:0-27514 GCA_039933715.1 Betaproteobacteria bacterium | reverse complement strand
ACCTGGTTGTAGATCTCGGTGGCGAGCACGCCGAAATCGCCGCCGATCACCATCGGATTGCCGAAGTCGGTGATGACGATCGTGAACACGACGAAGATCGCCGAGATGATCCCGTAGCGCGTCGACGGCAGCGTGATCGTCCGGAACAGCCGCGCCGGGCCCGCGCCCAGCATCCGCGCCGACTCGTAGAGGCGCGCGTCGCCGACCGCCAGCGCGGCCGACAGGATCAGGAACGCGTGCGGGAAGCTGTAGAACAGGTCGGAGACGACGATTCCCCAGAATCCGTAGATGTCGATACGCAGGTCGAACGTGCGGTTGACGATGCCGTTGCGACCGAACAGGAACAGGATGCCGAGCGCCTGGACGAGCGAGGGCGCGTAGAGAGGCAGGAGCGCGATCGCCCCGCAGGTGCGTTTCAACGGCATCGCGGTGCGCCGCAGCGCCCACGCGAACGCGTAGGCGAGCGCGACGGTGATGACGGTCGTCGTGATCGCGACCGAGAAGCTGTTGGCGACGATGCGCGGGAACTTCGGGTTCGCGAATTCGCGCGCGTAGTTCGCGAGCCCCACGCCGTCGGGCGTGACGAACGACAGCCGCAGGATCGCGACCAGCGGCACGGCGACGAACACGACGAGCCCGGCGACGACCGCCGCGCCGATGCCCCACAGCGCGATCCGGTCGGCGTCGAACGCGCGGGCGCGCGTCGGCGCCGCCGCGACGGCGCCGGTCATCGCGCCGGCTCGCCGAGCGCGACGAGCGCGTGCGGCGGGAATCGGATGGCGATCGTCGCGCCCGGCGCGAGATCATCGCGCCGCCCGGCGAGCTCTAGCGTGACCGGGCTGCCGTCGACGTCGAGCGTGATGCGCGTGATGCTGCCGAGGAACACGGCGCGCGCGACGCGGCCGTGCCGCGTGTCGGGCGCGGCGGGGCCGTTCACGATCTCGACGTGCTCGGGCCGGATGCCGGCGACTGCATGGCCGTGGACGTCGCGCACGAGGTTCATGCGGCCGATGAACTCGGCGACGAACCGCGTGCCCGGCCGCTCGTAAAGGTCGACCGGGCGGCCGGTCTGCTCGATGCGGCCGCGGTTCATCACGACGATGCGGTCGGCGACCTCCATCGCCTCGTGCTGGTCGTGCGTGACCATGATCGTCGTGATCGACAGGCGCGACTGCAGCGCCTTGATCTCGGCGCGAAGCTCCTCGCGCACGCGCGCGTCGAGCGCCGACAGCGGCTCGTCGAGCAGCAGCACGACCGGCTTCGGCGCGAGCGCGCGGGCGAGCGCGACGCGCTGCTGCTGGCCGCCCGAAAGCTGGTGCGGCTTCTTGTGCACCTGGTCGCCGAGATTAACGAGCGCCAGCATCTCGGCGACGCGCGGGGGAATCGCCTCGCGCGGCCAGCCGCGGCATTCGAGGCCGTAGGCGATGTTGCGCGCCACCGACATCGTGGGAAAGAGCGAGTACGACTGGAAGACGATGCCGAAGTTGCGCCGGCGCGCCGGGATGTCGGCGAGGTTGCGCCCGTCGAGCCGGATGTCGGCGCGGTCGGGCGTCTCGAGCCCCGCGATGATCCGCAGCAGCGTTGTCTTGCCGCACCCGGAAGGCCCGAGGAAGCAGACGAACTCGCCTTCGCGGACGTCGAGGCTGACGTCGTCGAGCGCGGCGACGCCGTCGAACGCCTTGCAGATGCCGGACAGCGAGAGGAACAAGGCGGCGGCCCCGCGTCGGTCAGGGACCGCGACGTCGCGCGGACGGCGCGAAGCGAAGCCGGCGGGCCTGCCCGCGCCCGCCGGCGGTGACGCTCAGCGCTCGATCTTCTGCTTCCACTCGGAGAGGATGCGGTCCTTGTTCTTCGCCGACGCGTCGAAGTCCATCTTGTACAACACGGCCGAGACGTCGACCGGAAGCCCGGCCTTCAGCACCGCTTCGGTGGGCTTCGCGCCGGGCACCGACGACATTTCGGCGCGCTCGCCGTAGAGCTTCGCCGCGTCGAGCGTCAGCAGCCAGTCGAGGAACTGCTTCGCGTCTTCCTTGTTCTTCGAGGTCTTCATCAGCATGCTGACCTCGATCTCGTACCCCGCGCCCTCCGAGGGAATCACGAGCTTGACCGGGTAGCCTTCGATGATCTGCTTGACGCCGGAGAACGCGAACGACAGCCCGATCGCGTACTCGCCGGTCGCGGCCGCCTTGCACGGGCGCGAGCCCGACTTGATGTACTGCGCGATGTTCTTGTCGAGGTCCTTCAGGTACTGCCAGCCGCGCTCCTCGCCCTTCATCTGCAACAGGCTCACGATCTGCAGGTAGCCGGTGCCCGAGCTCGCCGCGTTGGGCATCACGATCTGGCCCTTGTAGACCGGGTTCAGCAAGTCCTGCCACGACGTCGGCATCGGCAGGTTGTTCTTCTTCAGCACCTCGGTGTTGACGCAGAAGCCCGCGAAGTAGCCGGTCGTCGCGAACCACCGCCCGGCCGGATCCTTGAATTGCGCCTTCACGCCTTCGATCCCCGCCGGACGGTACGGCTCGGCCATCTCGAGGATGCGCGGGTCGACCATCTGCGTGAGCGCGGTGCCCCAGATCACGTCCATGCGCGGATTCGCCTTCTCCGCGACGATGCGCGCGGCGAGGTCGCCGGTCGACAGGCGCAGCACGTTGACCTTGATCGACGGCTTCGCCTTCGCGAACTCGGCGAGGTAGACGCGCACGTCGTCCTCTTCGAGTGCCGTGTAGACGGTGATGTCGCCCGCATGCACGCCCGTGCACGCCACCAGCAGCGCCAGCGTCGCTGCGAGCCTTGCTGCCGCGTCTCGTATCGTCATGACCGCGCTCCTGTGTCCTTGGGCGCCCCCGGGCATCCGCCGCGGGTCGCGGCGCCCGGACGGGCGCGACGCGACCATAGCACGCGAAAATGGGGTTCACAATGCCAGATGTTGCATTCCCCAATGGTCGGTCACGCGTTTCCGGCGGGCGGGGCCCCGAGAACCTTTGCAACCCCAACATAGGGCATGCGCGGCCTCGTCAGGACTCGGCCAGCCGGACGACGACCTTCGCGGCCTTCAGCGCCGCGGCGAGCCGTCGCGGTGGCGCGGCGTCGGTGACGAGGTCGTCGAGCGCGTCCAGCGGCCCGACGCGCTCGAACTGCACGGTGTCAAACTTCGAACTGTCGAGGAGCAGCAGCGAGCGGTCGGCGCATTCGACCATCGTGCGCTTGACCGCGCAGCCGGCCGAGTCGGCGTCGCTCAGGCCCTCCGCGGTGATGCCGCCCGCGCCGATGAACGCCTTGTTCGCATGGAAGCGGCTCAGGAACGCGACCGCTTCGGTGCCGAACACGCCGGCCTCGCGCGGCACGTAGTCGCCCGGGCACAGGATCACGCGGCAGCGCTCCGCCGCGCCGAGCGCGCTCGCCACCGGCAGGCAGTTGGTGACGACGGTCAGGTGCAGGTCGCGCGCCGCCAGCGCGGAAGCGAACAGGCTCGTCGTCGAGCCGGCATCGATCAGCAACGCGTCGCCGGTTTCGACCAGCGCGGCGGCCGCCGCGGCGATGCGCTTGCGCTCCTCCGCATGCACGAGGCCGCGCAGCCCGATGCCCGGCTCGTCGATCAGCGAGCGGCTCGCGCCCCCGCCGTAGGTCCGCTGCAGCGCGCCCGAGGCGGCGAGGTCGTCGAGATCGCGCCGCGCGGTCTCGGTCGTGACGTCGAACGTGCGTGCGAGGGTGGCGATGCGAACGATGCCGTCGCGCCGCAGGAGCGCGAGGATCTGCGCGTGACGGTCCTGTTGCGACAGGCGGGCGCGGGCGGGCGCGGACGGATCAATCGACAAGGCATTTTCCAAGAAGGCGTCGCCCATGATAGCGGGGCGAAGCGACGGCGGCGCGTCAGGCGAGCGCGGCGTCCAGGCGCCCTGCGTCGTCCGCGAGGTCGAGGAACGTGTAACGGTCGCGCAGGTACCGCGCATGGCGGACCGCGTCGCGGTAGGCCGACGCGTCGAGCCCGAGGTCGACGGCGAGTGTCGGCCCGCCCGCGCGCCGCATGACCGACGCGAGCGTTGCCGACGCGATGCGCGCCGCGCCGGCATCGCGGCGCAGCGCGTCCCAGCTCGCGGCCGCGCGGGCGGTGAGCGCGGCGGCCGACGTGGCGTCGAGCCGCTTGGGCGCGAACGCGCGCCAGCACGATGCGCCCACCTCGTCGCCGAAGTGCGCGACCAGCGCAGGCGCGTCCGCGCGCGTCGCGTACAGCACCGGTGCCGGCGCGTCGAGCATCGCTTCCTGCAGGCGCGCCATCGTCAGCGTGGCGACCGCGACCTGCTCGCCGTGCAGGCTTCGCGCCGCGCCTTCGCGCGCGTGCATGTCGAGATGGTGGCTGATCAGGTACTCGCCCTGGCTCGCCGGGTAGCTGCCCCCGCAAAGCGTCATCCCGATGCCCGAGAGGACGAGCGTGCGGGCGAGCGCGCGCATCGCGGCCGGATCGCCGCGCACGAGCGCCTCGGGCGCGGCAAAGAGCGCGGGCTCGTCGGCGGCGAGCAGCGCGAACGGCGCGCTCCGGTAGGTCGTCCCGAGAAGGTGGTGCGACAGCAGCCAGTCGACTTGCGCGGTGGCGCGGCAGAGCGAGTCGCCGAGGCCCGCGCGGATCATGCGCGGCGGCGCAGCGCAAAGGATCTCGAGGTCGACGAACACACCGCGCGCGAGCGCGGCCGGCAGCGTCTTCTTGTGGCCGTCGACGGTGATCGCGGCGTTCGCCGACGTGTAGCCGTTCATCGACGGCGCGGTCGCGAACACCGCGTAGGGCTTCCGCGCGATCGCGGCCGCGTATTTCGCGAGATCGTTGATCGTGCCGGAGCCCACGGCGATCAGCGCGTCGGCCGCGGCGCTCGCCTTTCGCACGGCGTCGGCGGTCGCGGCGTCCGCGTGCGGATCGCGCGGCAACACGATCTCGTCGACGGTCGCGATCGACGCGAGAGCGCGCGCGACGCGCGCACCCATCACGCGGTGCGTCACCGCGTCGCTGACGACCGCCAGGCGGCGGCCCAGCGAGAGCGCCGCGACGCGCTCCGCTTCCTGCCCGCGCAGATGGGGCTCGATCGCGATCGCCGCGATGCCGATGCCGGTCGGAACGCCGTTGTCGGGATCGATCCAGTCGCCGCGAAGCAGCGCGTCGATCGGATCGCCCCGTCCGGCGCCGCGCGCGCCGTCGGGACTCATCCGGCCATCGCCGGCGCGCTGTCGCAGGCGTCGAGGATCGCGAGGATCTGTCCGCGCAGCGAGCCCTTCGTCGGCGAGAACGTGCCGTCGAACACCGCAGAGCCGATCGTGAACGCGTCGGCACCGGCCACCGCGAGCGCGTGGATCTGGGTCGGTGAATGCACGCTGCCGGCGACGATCAGCCGACCCTCGCCGATGCCGCGGCGCGCGGCGCGAACCAGTGCCAGCGGATCGGCCTCGGTCGCGCGGTACGCCAGGAGGTCGACGCCGCCGCAGCCGCGCTGGCGCGCGTTCCGCGCGTCGCGTTCGACATCGGCATCGGTTCCGCCGAGCCGGGTCGGATGGCCGGAAGGTCGACCGGGGAACGGGAAATAGCCATTCAGCCGGCCGAGGACCCGGGTCGCTGCGTCGAGGTCGGTGCCGCCGAGGATGCAGTCGACCCCGAGCGCCGCGCCGGCGGCCAGCGAGTCCATCACGGCCTCCGGTGTGGTGCTCACCACTTCGAGGTAACAAACCGCCCCGCGCGCGCGGATGCGAGAGACGATGCGCTCCTGCGCCGCCTGCGGCACGCCTACATCCTTGAATCCGACATGGCGGACGCCGAGATCCGTCACCGAATCAACGACATCCTCGGCATCCTCGATCGTGCGATCGTGGCGGGTCAGCATGAAGATGAAGTCCAAGCGCGTCTCCTGCACCGGTTCGCTGGCAAGCCCTCTCGCGGGTCGCCCATGTTGGCACAAGAAGATACTGGTTGGCGAGTGCAATAGTCAACGGCTCGCGGGGTCCGGTGGACCTGATGCCGAATCATCGGCGCGTGCTCGCATGATTTCGGCGAATCGGCGATCCTCGACGAGGTCGCCACGCCGCAGGTGACGTTCGAGCGCGTCGGCCCCGATCACGTAGTGGTTTTGATAATGGTCTCGCAACCCGGCTTCGCCCCGTTCCTCGTAGAGGCGCCACCACGCCATCTTCTCGACTCCGAAGCGAGCCGCGGCAGCCCGATGGTCCGCGGCGGGGGCGCTCGCGCGCACCGCTGGATCCCAGCGCTCCAGCGAGAGCACCTTCTGGATGAAGCTGTCCTCGCGATCGATCATGTAGTGATGGATCATCGGGCGCGCCGTGCTGCGCCAGAGCCGGCGCGGGATCGATTCGCACCAGTGGGGATTGCGGAGGACATGCGCGCGCGCCCAGGACGCCCGGTAGATCGACTTGCCTTCGCGGTAGCTCGAATGCAGCGGGCTTTCGGGGCCGCTCGTGCGGTAGACGAGACGGCAATGGACGGGCCCGTCGGAGGGGTCGAGCGCGGTCGGCAGGAACAGCTTCTGCGCTGTGTTGAGTCCGATCACCTCCGAGGGCAGGCGCGCGAGCGTGGCACGAAGGTCCGGGCCCGGATGCCACCAGAACTCATCGGTGTCGGACACGGCCACCCAGGAGGCGGGCCCGTGCTTCGCCTCGATGCGCTGAACGAGCGGAGGAAGCGCCGTGAGCCGATCGTCCGGATCGCGGAGCGAGATCGAGGTCACCGCGCCGCGAAACTCGGAAATCACGTCAGGGGTCGCGTCGTCGCTGTCGTTGTCGGCGACGGCTACGTGGTCGAAGCCCCACGCGAGGTGGTGCTCGATGTTGAGGCGGAGCAATGCCGCCTCGTTCCGCGTGACGACGTAGAGCACGTTCATGGCCGGAAAGGACCGTGTTCATGCGAACCGTCGCCGCAGGATAGCAGCGCCGGGAGCCGGGCGGCCGGGTGTCCGGTGCCGGGCGACCGTCTTCGCACTGGCGCTCGGCGATCGCGGCGAATCGGGCTCGCGCATCGGACAGGACGACGTTGTTCGGCTGTCATTGGCGGGCCCGCCGGGGCGCAGGTACCATGCGCGATTCGGGGCGCCCGGGGGGTGCGCCCCGACCCCGCACTCGTTTCCCGGATTCCCCGATGTCCGCTGCCCCCCGCCCCCGTCGCGCGGCCGCCGTGTGCGGCGCCGCCGTTCTCGCCCTGGCGTGCGCCGCGCCGGCCTTCGCCGCCCCGCGGCTGATCGTCCAGTTCGCCGACGACGACGTCGAAGCGGCATTCGCGCCGAAGTCGCGTGTCGAGCGCCTCGGCCTCGACCTCGGCGCCGAGGCGCACCACCTGCGACGGATGGCGCTCGGCGCGCATCTGGTCGAGTTTCCCGAGGGAACCGACGTCCATGCGGCTGCGGCCGCGGCCATCGTTCAGGGTGGCGCGAAGATCGCGGTGCCCGACCGTCGGTTGCGCGCGGCGAAGGTGCCGAACGACACCAACCTGCAGTCGCAGCCCTACCTCAGGAACGACCCGGCATCCGTGAGCGCCTACTCCGCGTGGGACGTCACGACCGGCTCGCCGTCGGTCGTCGTCGCCGTTCTCGACACCGGCGTGCTTCCGCACCCGGACCTCGCTGGACGACTGTTGCCCGGCTACGATTTCGTGAGCGACGTCGACACCGCGAACGACAGCAACGGCCGGGACGCCGACCCCACCGACCCCGGCGACTGGATCGACTTGGCGGACCTCGGCAGCGGCAAGTTCCCGGATTGCGAGGTCGACAGCTCGAGTTGGCACGGCACGTCGGTCGCCGGCGTCATCGGCGCTAATGGCAACAATGGGCTCGCCCTCGCCGGGCTCGACTGGTCGGCGCGCATCCTGCCGCTACGCGTGCTCGGCAAGTGCGGGGGCAATTTCTCCGACATCTTCGACGCGATCGCCTGGGCCGCGGGATACGCGGTGCCGGGGGTGCCTGCGAATCAGTACCCGGCGCAGATCGTCAATCTGAGCCTCGGCGGCGACAACGATCCCTGCACGGCACAGGACGATGCGCTCCTGTCCCAGTTCCTGTCGCCGAGCGGGCTCCGCGCGATCGTCGTGGCTGCCGGCAACAACGCCGGGGACGCGAACCAGCAATTCCCGTCGTCGTGCCCGTCGGCGATCTCGGTCGCCGCGACGACGAACGGCGGCAACCGCACCAGTTACTCGAACTACGGCTCGAGCGTCGACATCGCCGCGCCCGGGGGTCAAGGCGGGGTGCCCGGAAGCCCCGACTTCGGGCTCATCGCCGTGCTGTCGAACACCGGCACGACGACGGCGGCGGGCTACTACGTGCGCGGCATCGCCGGCACGAGCTTCGCCGCGCCGATCGTTTCGGGCGTCGCGAGCCTGATGCTCTCGGTCGCGCCGAACCTCACGCCCGCCCAGGTCCGCGCGATCATCCAGGACACCGCGAAGGCGTTCCCACCTTCGTCCCAGTGCACGCCGACCTCGTGCGGGCACGGGATCGTCAACGCGCAAGGCGCGGTGCTCGCGGCGCAGGCGGCCGCTCCGGGAGCGCAGCAGGTGCCGGTCGTCGAGTACTTCAACGCCGGCTTCGGCCACTACTTCATGTCGGCCGACAACGACGAGATCACCGGGCTCGATGGCGGCGCGTTCGGCGGCGCGTTCGTGCGCTCCGGGCGCCAGTTCAACGCATGGAACCTTCCGACGACGGGAACCGAGCCGGTGTGCCGATTCTTCACGGTGACGTTCGCGCCGAAGAGCTCGCACTTCTACACGGCCGACCCGGTCGAGTGCGCGGGCGTGAAGCTCAATCCGAACTGGCAGTACGAGAAGATCGCGTTCCACATCCGCGTCCCTGTCGCCGGTGAATGCACGGCAGGCACGCTGCCCGTCTATCGGATGTACAACAACGGGCAGACCGGCGCGCCGAACCACCGGTTCACGACCGATCTCGCGCTCTACCAGCAGTTCACGACGGCGCAGAACTGGGCGCCCGAGGGCATCGCGTTCTGCGCGCCGCAGTAGCGCGCGCCTCGGGCGTGCGCCCGTCGCGATAACGAATGCACGAATCGCGCGATCGCCGGAAGCGACGCGCGACGCCTCACCGGCGGCGCGACGTCGCCTTCTTCGCGGTGCGCGTTCGGGTCTTCGCCGGCGTGCGTGCGACCGGCGCCGTCGCAGGCGCCTTGGCAGCGGCGGTGCGGGTGGTCTTGCGCGCGGCCGCCGGCGTCTTCGCCGCCGCGGCGGTCACGACCGGCGTGCGGCCCTTCGCGGGCGCGCCGCGCGGAACACGCGCCGGCTTCTTCGCATCGTCGATCGCCGCGCGCGCGACCGGCTTGCGCGCGGGCGGCGAAGCCGGCTTCGCGGTCCTTCGCGGCTTCGGGGTCGTGCGCCCGGCCTTCTCGTCGACCAGCGCGACCGCTGCCTCGAGCGTGAGCGTGTCGACGCCGTCGCGATCGCCGATTGTCGCGTTCACGTCGCCGTGCTTGACGTACGGGCCGTAACGCCCCGCGAACACCTCGACCGGCCTGCCATCGCGCGGATGCTTGCCGAGCACCTTGAGCGCGGCCGGCGTCGGGCGCGCGCCGCGTCCGCCTGGTCCGCGCTCTTTTTTCTCGAACTCGAAGCCGACCTTGCCGTCAGGCTGGCGTACCAGGAATGCCGAGAACGGGCGGCGCGTGCGCGCGGACACGAAGGAAAGGAGATCGGTCTTCCCGGTCGCGAGGAGCTTCTCCATCTGCTGGCGCTCGATCGCGCGCTGCAGGATCGTGCGCCCCGAGCGGAAGTCGCAGGTCCGGTCCGGCCCGACCGCTTTCTCGCACACGTACACGGACGGCGTCTCGAACACGCGGTGGCCGCACTTCGGGCACGGGCCGAGCGGGACCTGGCCGCTGAAATCGGGCGCCTCGGCATCCTCGTCGTCGAGGCGCGGGCCGAAGTCGAACACCACCTCGTTCGTGTCGTTGAGCTTGAGCTTGGCGCTGAACGGACGGCCGAGCTTGCTGCGGAAGCCGTCGAGCGGCCCGACTTCGCGCTCGCGCAGCAGCGACTCGGCCTCGGCGGGCTCGAGCTGGCGACCGCCCATGATCTTCCAGAAGCCGAAGTCGCAGCGGATGCACTGGAACTTCTTGTACTTCTCGTGCACCTCGCCGCCGCACTTCGGGCACGGCACCACGAGCGTGGCGAAGTCGCCGGGAATCGTGTCGCTCTCGTAATTCTTCGCCTGCGCGACGATGTGCTTCGTCATCGCGACGATTTCCTTCATGAACGCCGAGCGCTTGAGCTTGCCGTGCTCCATCTGCGCGAGCTTGAACTCCCACTCGGCGGTCAGCTCGGGGCTGAAGAGCTCGGGGACGCCGAGGCCGTGGAGCAGCGTCATCAGCGAGGACGCCTTCGCGGTGGGCACGAGCTCCTTGCCCTCGCGGTAGATGTAGCGCTCGCCGATCAGCCCCTCGATGATCTGCGCGCGCGTGGCCGGCGTGCCGAGGCCCTTCTCGCGCATCGCCTCGCGCAGTTCCTCGTCCTCGATCGCCTTGCCCGCGCCTTCCATCGCCGAAAGCAGCGTGCCTTCGTTGTAGCGCGGCGGCGGGCGCGTCGTCACCTTCTGGGGCTCGATCGCGACCGTCGCGACCTTCTCGTTCGCCTTGACCGGCACGAGCGAACCGTTCTCCTCGGCGGCTTCCTTGCCGTAGACGGCGAGCCAGCCCGGCTCGACCAGCACCTTGCCCTCGGTCTTGAACGGCTCGCCGTCGACGCGCGTGATCCGCGTCGTCACCAGGAACTCGGCCGCCGGATGGAACACGGCGAGGAAGCGCCTGACGACGAAATCGTAGAGCTTCTGCTCGATCTCGGACAGGTGCTTCGGCGTCGCCAGCGTCGGGATGATCGCGAAGTGGTCGGAGATCTTCGCGTTGTCGAAGACGCGCTTGTTCGGCCGGACCCACTTCTCCTTGATGACGCGCCGCGCGTGCGTGCCGTAGGTGCTGGTTCCGCCGAGCACCTCGAGCGTCTTTTTCACGGTCGCGACGTAGTCCTCGGGCAGCGCGCGCGAGTCGGTGCGCGGGTAGGTCAGCACCTTGTGCTTCTCGTAGAGCGCCTGCGCGAGCGAGAGCGTCGTGCGCGCCGAGAAGCCGAAGCGGCCGTTCGCCTCGCGCTGCAGCGTCGTGAGGTCGTAGAGGAGCGGCGGGCTTTGCGTCGTGGGCTTCGATTCCTCGGTGACGACGCCGGGCTTGCCCGCGCAGCGCGTCGCGATCGCGCGCGCCTTCGCCTCGTCCCACAGGCGCTCGGCGCGCGCGTCGGGATCGCCGTCGGGCTTGCGGAACGCCTCGTCGAACCAGCGCCCCTTGTATTCGCCGGCGGCCGCGCGGAACGTACCGTGCAGCTCCCAGTAGTCGCGCGGCACGAAAGCACGGATCTTCTCCTCGCGCTCCACCATGATCGCGAGCGTCGGCGTCTGCACGCGCCCGACGGTCGTGAGCTGGAAGCCCCCGGACTTCGAGTTGAACGCGGTCATCGCGCGCGTGCCGTTGATGCCGACGAGCCAGTCGGACTCGGAGCGGCACTTCGCGGCGTCGGCGAGCGGCAGCATCTGCGCGTCGTTGCGCAGCGACTCGAAGCCCTCTCGGATCGCCGCGGTCGTCATCGACTGCAGCCACAGGCGCCGGATCGGCTTGTCGGTGCCTGCGTACTGGACGACGTAGCGGAAGATGAGCTCGCCCTCGCGACCGGCGTCGCACGCGTTGACGAGCGCCGTCACGTCCTTGCGCCGAATGAGCTTCAGGAGCGTCTTCAGCCGGTCCTCCGACTTCTCGATCGGCTTCAGCGCGAACTCGGACGGGATCGCCGGCAGGTGCGCGAACGTCCACTTGCCGCGCTTCACCTCCTCGTCCTCGGGCATGCCGATCTCGAGCAGGTGCCCGACCGCCGACGAGACGATCGTGTCGTCGCTCTCGAAATAGTCGCCATGGCGCGTGAATCCGCCGATCGCGCGCGCGATGTCGGCGGCGACGGATGGTTTCTCGGCGATGACGAGGCGTTTGGCCATGGGAAGCAGGATGCCCGGGATCGAAGGAGTGGATGCGCTCGCGAGGCGCCGAGCATCGCAGGCGAGGCGGCGATACTACTAAAGGTGCGAGCGATCGGGCAAGGAACCTTCCCCGCGTGCGCGCCCGCCCGCACGCGAGCGCATACGTGTCCGCGCGAAGGCTAGTTTAGCCGCGACCATCCGCCGCCCGGCAGCGTAGCGACGCGCCCGTCGAGCTCGAGATGCACGAGCGACGCCGCCAGCGCTTCGGCGGCGAGGCCGGTGCGCGTCACCAGGCGATCGAGGTCGACCGGTCCGCGCCCCATCGCGTCGAGGATACGCGCATGCAGCGGATCGGCGGGCGGCGAGGGGTCGCGGCCGCCCGCATCGCCTGCCGTCGCCGCGGCGATCCCGAGCTCGGCCAGCACGTCCTGCGCGGTCTCGACGAGCTTCGCGCCGTCGCGGATCAGCTTGTGCGGACCCTTCGACAGCGGCGAGTGGATGGAACCGGGCACCGCGAACACGTCGCGCCCCTGCTCGTTCGCGCAGCGCGCGGTGATCAGCGATCCCGAGCCGGGCGCCGCCTCGACGACGAGAACGCCCCGCGCGAGCCCGGCGATCAGTCGGTTGCGCCGCGGAAAGTTGCCTTTGAGCGGCGGCGTGCCGGGCGCGAACTCGGTGACCAGGCATCCGCGCCCGACGATCGCGTGCGCGAGGTCGCGCTGGCTCGCCGGATACACGCGATCGGGCCCGGTGCCGGTGACGGCGATCGTCGATGCGGGGGTGGGAAGCGCGCCGCGGTGCGCGGCCGCGTCGATGCCCTGCGCGAGGCCCGACACGATGGTGAGCCCCGCGTCGGCGAGCGTGCGCGCGAACGCGCTCGCGTCCTCGCAGCCTTGCGGCGTGCCGTGACGGCTGCCGACGATCGCGAGGGCCGGCCGCGCGAGCAGCTCGACGCGACCGAGCGCGTAGAGGACGAGCGGCGGATCGGCGATCTCGAGGAGCGCGCGAGGGTAGTCGACGTCCTCCCATGCGAGCAGGCGATGGCCCGGTGCGGCGAGCCACGCGAGCGTCTTCTCCTCGCGCGCGGCGTCGCGCCCGGCGATCCGCTCGTGCACGCCCTTCCCCGCGATCCGCTCGATGCTCGCGCGTGAGGCCGACAGCACGTTCGCGGGCGTTTCGAACGCGCGCAGCAGCGCGACCAGCGCGGTCGCGGGCAGCGCCGCGTTCGCGAGCGCGACCCACGACGCGGCGCGCAGGGCGTCGGTCATCGCGGAAGCGGCGGGCGCCGCCGGGAGGTCAGGGCCGCCGGACGGCGTCGCCGACGAGGATCGGATCGGTCGTGTTGAGCAGGATCGCGTAGGCGACGCGGTCGAACACGCGGAACACGAACATCAGGCCGACGCGCTCGTCGGGGACCGCGAGCGTCTTCTGCGGCAGGAACGTCGTCGTCTGGTCGAGGAAGCGCAGCATGAATGGCGGGCTCTGGTCGGGCCGCGGGTCGACGATCGGCGGCACGGTCTTGTAGATCGCCATCACGTACCCGACTTCGACGCCCTCGCGTCTGCCGAGGTCGATCGTGACGATGTTGCCGCGCCCCATTTCGCTCGAATTGCGGTAGGACGCGATGATATGGCCGTGAAGATCGGCCTCGGGCGCGCGGGGCACGAAGTTGATCAGTTGCTCGCGCGGCACCGGCAGCAGCCGGTCGCCGATGAACACCTCTTCCGTCGCGTCGGTGATCTGCACGGTCGACACGTCGGCGAAACGGTCCACGCGGATCGCGCCGATGTAGCGGTTCTCGTACCCCAGGACCTCGCCGGACGCCGAGACGAGCGCCTTGCCCGGCCGGTAGATGTACCAGCGGTCGCCGAGCTTCGGATCGAGGCCGACGACGTAGACGCGGTCGCCCTCGCCGCGCACGACGCGGTCGCGGTCGCGCCCCTCGACGATCTCGGGGGCGTCCGTCAACCCCGGCGAATCGGTGATCACCGGTCGCGTCAGGTAGGCTTCGATGTCGCCCGGCGGGATGCTCGGGATCGCCTGGGCGTCGAGCGCCTCGGATCGGACGCGCGGCGACACGCGGTTCGTGTCCGACGCCCCTCCGGCGGATGCGGCCGGCGCGGCCTGCGCGAGCGACAGCCGCGGCTGGCCGTCCGCCGTGTAATCGAGCACGACGACGTCGCCCGGGTAGATCCGGTGCGGGTTGCGGATCTGCTCGCGGTTCATGCGCCAGACGTCGGGCCAGCGCCAGGGGTCCTTGAGGAACCGGCCGGAAATCGCCCACAACGTGTCGCCTTTTTGCACCGTGTACGAGGTCGGCGCGTTGTCGGCGATCGGAATCGGGTCGGCCGCGAGGGCGGCGCCGGATAGGATGATCGCGCCCGCGGCCCACGCGAGGGCGAGGCGTCTCCCCATGCTAAACTGTTGACGCATAAGACCTCTTCCGGGCCGGGCGGAGCTTGCGAATGTCCTAAACCGCCGCAAAATAAGGACTTGGGATTGATTTTGCATCCGGCACCTGCAATTGTCCAGCATACATGCTGCTACCGATCCTCGAATACCCCGACCCGCGCCTTCGCAAGGTCGCTGCTCGCGTCGGCACGGTGACGCCCGACATCCAGCGGCTCGTTCGCGATCTGGCCGAGACCATGTACGCGGCGCCCGGCGTCGGGCTCGCGGCCACCCAGGTCGACGTCCACAAGCGCGTGATCGTCCTGGACGTTTCCGACACCCGTGACGAGCTCCGCGTGTTCATCGACCCCGAGATCCTGTCCCTCGAGGGCGAGTCCGACTCCGAGGAAGGCTGCCTTTCGGTCCCCGGCTACTACGACAAGGTCAGCCGGGCCGCGAGGATCCGCGTCCGGGCCACCGGCGCCAACGGCAAGCCGTTCGAGCTCGACGCCGAAGGCCTGCTCGCCACCTGCATCCAGCACGAAATGGACCATCTCGTAGGCAAGGTCTTCGTCGACTACCTTTCGCCGCTGAAGCGTGCGCGTCTGACCGGCAAGCTGCGCAAGAAGCAGCGCCTGGCCGGCTGAAGTCGAAGGTGGGCGTCGGGCGGTCAAAAGGCGCGCCGCCGACCGGCCGGTTGGGGGTTTTCCATTAGCGCGCTTCGCGTCGGCTTCGCCGGCACCCCGGCGTTCGCAACCAGGGCGCTTCAGGCGATCGCCGCGGCGGGATTCACGATACCGCTCTGCCTCACGCAGCCCGATCGGCCGAAAGGACGAGGCCTCAAGCTCGAGCGCTCCCCGGTCAGGGCCCTTGCGGAGGCGCTTCGCATCGAGGTCTTCCAGCCGCGATCGCTGCGCTCCCCCGAGGACCGCGCGCCGTTCGTCGAAGTGCCGCTCGACGTCCTGGTCGTGGCCGCGTACGGGCTGATCCTGCCGCAGCCGCTCCTCGACTGGCCCCGGCATGGCTGCCTCAACATCCACGCCTCGCGACTGCCGCGCTGGCGCGGCGCGGCGCCGATCGCGCGGGCGATCGAGGCCGGCGACCGGGAGACCGGCATTTCGATCATGCGGATGGATGCCGGCCTCGATACCGGGCCGATCGTCGGGACGGTCGACGTGCCGATCGCGCTGCGCGACACGGCGGCAACGCTGCATGATCGGCTGGCCGAAGTCGGCGCGCACGCGATCGTCGCTACGCTCGGCCGGCTCGCGCACGACCAGGCGCTACACGCCACGCCGCAATCCGCGCAGGGCGCCACCTACGCGGCCAAGATCGGGCGGCGCGATGCCGCGATCGAATGGACGCTCGGGGCGGTGGCTCTCGACCGGCGCGTGCGGGCGTTCGACCCCGTTCCTGGCGCCACCGCGAGCTACGCGGGCGAGACGGTCAAGATCCATCGCGCGCTGCCGATCGGTCGCAGCGGCGCGGCAACGCCCGGCGAGGTGATCGCCCGCACGTCCGAGGGCATCGACGTCGCGTGCGGCGCGCACCCCGCGGAAGGCGCGCTGCGCCTGGTCGAGGTGCAGCCCGCGGGCGGGCGACGCATGACGGCCGATGCCTACGCGGCGGGCCGCGGCATCGGGCCGGGCGCGCGCTTCGGTGCCGGCGCGCCCGTCGCGCGCTGAGCGGTCGCCGATGGACGCGTCGCAACGCCAGGCCGCCGACGCGATCGTGCGCGTGATGAGCGGCGCGACGCTTTCGCGCGCGCTGGAGGCGTCGGGCGCCGAATCGACGCCCGCGCGCGGGTTCGTGCACGAGCTCGCCTACGGAACGCTGCGCCACTGGGGCACGCTCGAGGCGATCGCGCGCGCGCTCATGCGCAAGCCGCCCGACGACGCGCGTCTCGTCGCGATCGTCGCCGTCGCGATCTACCAGCTCGAGCACATGCGCGCCGAGCCGCACGCAGTCGTCGACCGCGCGGTGGCGGCGGCCGGCGATGCCGTGCGGCCGCAGGCGAAGGGCCTCGTCAACGCGGTGCTGCGGCGCTTCCTGCGCGAGCGCGACGCGGTGCTCGCCGGGGTCGCGGCGATGCCGGTGGCGCGATGGTCGCACCCGCGCTGGTGGATCGGGCGGGCGCGCGCGGACTGGCCCGGCGACTGGGAGCGCATCCTCGCGGCGGGCAACGAGCATCCGCCGCTCACGCTGCGCGTCAACGCACGGGTCGGCACGCGCGACGCGCTTCTCGCACGCTTCGCGTCCGAGGGGATCGCGGGCGAGCCGGTCGGCGACGACGGCGTGATCGTCGCGCCGCCGCGCGCCGTGCGCGAGTTGCCGGGCTTCGCGCAGGGCGCGTTCTCCGTGCAGGACGCGGGCGCGCAGCTCGCCGCGGGTATCCTCGATGCGCGCGACGGCGAGCGGGTGCTGGACGCCTGCGCCGCGCCCGGAGGCAAGACGACGCACATCCTCGAGCGCGCCGACGTCGAGCTCACCGCGCTCGACCTCGATGTCAGCCGGCTTTCGCGCGTGCGCGAGAACGTCGAGAGGTTGCGACTCGCGAGCGATCGCCTGCGCCTCGTGGCAGGGGACGCGGCGACGCCCGCGCCATGGTGGGACGGCCGGCCTTACGATCGCATCCTCGCCGACGTCCCGTGCACGGCGTCGGGCATCGTGCGGCGTCATCCCGACGGCAAGTGGCTGCGCCGCGCGAGCGACGTCGCGGCGTTCGTGGCCGCGCAGCGCTCGATGCTCGACGCGCTCTGGGGAATCCTCGCGCCGGGCGGGACGCTCGTCTACGCGACCTGCTCGGTCTTCGTCGAGGAAAACGAGGCGCAGGCCGCGGCCTTCGCCGTCCGCGCACCGTCCGCGTTGCGCGAAAGCGTCGCCTTCGCCCCCGATGTGGACGCGCGCGGCGGCCAGCTCTTGCCTTCGCTGCCGGGCGCACGCCACAATCAGGACGGCTTCTTCTACGCGCGTTTCCGCAAGGCGTGACGCCGGCGCCGCGCTTCGAGGCGACGCGCGTTCGCCGCGGGACCGCTTCGACGCGAGCATGACGCCCCGCACATTCCCGCCGCGCGACCTCACGCTGGCCGCCCCCGCTCGACGGCGGGCGCTGTCGCTGTCGCTCGCGCTCGCGTTCGCCGCCGCCTGGCCCGCGCCGAGCGCGCGCGCCGACGTCATCCCGGTGAAGAGCGCCGAGCTTCGCGTCGAGGACGGCGAGGTGCTCCTCAACGCCGAGTTCGAGTTCTCGCTCACCCCCACGCTCGAGGAGGCGCTGAAGAACGGAATCCCGCTCTATTTCATCCTCGAGGTCGAGCTGTCGCGTTCCCGCTGGTACTGGCTCGACGAGAAGGTGCTCTCGAGCGCGACCACGTGGCGCGTGGCGTACGCGCCGCTCACCCAGCACTACCGCGTGTCGAACGGGCTCATCGCGCAGGCGCTGGGCTCTCTCGCCGAAGTCGAGCGACTGATCGGGCGCGTCACCTCGCGGCCGATCGCGCGCGCGGCCGACCTCGTGCGCGGCGCGCGCTACGATGCGGCCGTGCGGCTGCGCCTCGACGTCGCGCAGCTGCCGAAGCCGTTCCAGGTCGACGCGCTCGCGTCGCGGGAGTGGCAGCTCGCGAGCGACTGGCAGCGCTTCACCTTCGTCCCGTGACCAATCTCTATACGTCGCGCGGACTGCGCTGGTTGCTGCTCGTCGCCGCGTGCCTCTCGGCGATCGGGTTGTTCCTGCTCGCGACGGCGACCGAGAACACCGACCTCTTCGCGCGCGGCTACGACACGCTCGTCGTGCTCAATTTCGCGATGGTGGGCCTGCTGATGCTGATCGTCGCGTGGCAGCTGTGGCAGCTGCGGCGCAACCTGAAGCGCGGCGTGTTCGGCTCGAAGCTCGCGGCGCGCCTCGTGCTGCTGTTCGCGCTCGTCGCCGTGCTTCCCGGCGCGCTCGTCTACGCGGTGTCGGTGCAGTTCCTCGGGCGCTCGATCGAGAGCTGGTTCGACGTGCGGGTCGATCGTGCGCTCGAAGGCGGCATCGCGCTCGGGCGCAACGCGCTCGACTACCTCAACCGGGAGACGACCAACAAGGCGATGCAGATCGCCGCGCAGATCGGCGACGCGTCGGGCCCGCTGCCGATCGCGCTGTCGCGCGCGACCGAGCAGGCCGGCATCTCGGAGGCGGCGCTGTTCTCGTCGTCGGGCGCGGTGCTCGCGGTCGCCGGCGCCGCGGGGGGGCCGGTGTCGCCCGAGCCGCCCCCTGCGCAGGCGCTGCGGCGTGCGCGCCTCCAGCTTCCCTACGCGGCGGTCGACGCGACGCCGTCGGGCGGTCTCCGCATGCGCGTCGTCGTGCCGGTGAACAGCGCCGATCGCAGCGAGCCCATGAAGCTTCTGCAGGTGCTGGAACCGGTGCCGCGGTCGCTCGCGCTCGAGATCGAGAAGGCGGAAGCGGGATTCCGCGACTACCAGGAGATCTCGTTCTCGCGCCAAGCGCTGAAGCGGCTCTATGCGCTGACGCTGACGTTGACGCTCCTGCTCGCGCTCACGTCGGCGCTCGGGCTCGCCGTCGTGCTCTCCGAGCGCTTCGCCGAGCCGCTCGGCCTCCTCGCCGAAGGCACGCGCGCGGTCGCGCAGGGCGATTTCACGCGCCGCCAGCCGGTCACCTCACGCGACGAGCTCGGCGTGCTCACCGAGTCGTTCAACACGATGACCGGCCAGCTCGCCGACGCGCACACGCGCGACGCGGAGTCGCGGCGCGCGATCGAGACGACGCGAGCCTACCTGGAAAGCATCCTCGGCAACCTGTCGGCCGGCGTGCTCGCCTTCGACGACCGTCATCGGCTGCGCACGGCGAATCCGAGCGCGAGCGTGATCCTGCAGCAGCCGCTCGCCGAGCTTTCGGGCGTCGCGCTGCCCGAATGGGGCCGGCGGCTGCCCGCGCTCGCGCCGTTCGCCGAACTGATCGCCGAGGGCTTCCGCGGCGCGCGCGAGGGCCAATGGCAGCGCGAGGCGCCGTTCGGCGTCGCGAGCCTGTCGCGCACGCTCCTGATGCGCGGCTCGCGATTGCCCGGCGCGCCGCACGGCTACGTCGTCGTGTTCGACGACGTGTCCGAGCTGGTCCAGGCGCAACGCGACGCGGCGTGGGCCGAAGTTGCGCGTAGACTCGCCCACGAGATCAAGAATCCGCTCACGCCGATCCAGCTTTCGGCCGAGCGGCTCGCCGTCAAGCTGGAAGGACGACTCGAAGGCGCCGACCTGGAAACGCTCAAGCGCGGCACACAGACGATCGTCAACCAGGTGACGGCGATGAAGCACATGGTCGACGACTTCGCCGTGTACGCGCGCCAGCCGCGTCCCGGCCAGATGCAGCCGGTCGATCTCAACGCCCTCTTGCTCGACGTGCTGGCTCTGTACGACAATCTGCGACCCCACGTCGTCCTCACGCTCCCCAACGCCCCCGTCGTCGTCCAGGGCGAACCCACCCGCCTGCGCCAGGTGCTGCACAATCTCCTGCAGAACGCGATCGACGCCCAGTCCGATCGCGCCGACGCGTCCTACGCGATCGCGATCGACGCGCGCGACGGCGAGGCGGTGCTCACGGTCGAGGACGACGGTCCGGGCTTTCCGCCCGACGTCGTCGCGCACGCGTTCGAGCCGTACGTGACGACCAAGCCCAAAGGCACCGGGCTCGGGCTCGCGATCGTGCGCAAGATCGTCGACGAGCATGCCGGCCGCGTGACGATCGCCAACCGCGCCCCGCGCGGCGCGCGCGTCACCGTCGCGCTGCCGCTGGGCCGGCCATGAGCATGCACGCGCGCGAGATCCTGGTCGTCGACGACGAGGTCGGCATCCGCGAGCTCCTCTCGGAGATCCTGCAGGACGAGGGCTACCGCGTCGCCGTCGCCGAGAACGCGCACGAAGCGCGCGCCTACCGCGCGCGCATGCAGCCCGCGCTCGTGCTGCTCGACATCTGGATGCCGGACACCGACGGCGTCACGCTGCTGCGCGAATGGGGATCGTCGGGCCTGCTCACGATGCCGGTCGTGATGATGTCCGGGCACGGCACGATCGAGACGGCGGTCGAGGCGACGCGCATCGGCGCGTTCGACTTCCTCGAAAAGCCGATCGGGTTGCAGAAGCTCCTCGGCACGATCACGCGCGCGCTCAAGAGCGCGGCCGCCCGCGAGCCGCGCCGCGTGTCACTCGCGTCGCTCGGAACGAGTGCGCCGGTGCGCGAGGCCGAGCGCGCGCTCGAGACGCTGCTCGGCGCGCGCCGGCCGATCCTGATCCTGGGCGAGCCCGGCACCGGGCACGACGTCGCCGCGCTGGCGCTGCGCAGCACCGATGCGCCGTGGGTCGCGCTCGCCGACGGCGCGCGCCTCGCGGCGCATCCCGCGTCGCTCGTCGAGGAGGCGCACGAGGGCACGCTCTACTGCGCCGAGATCGGCCAGTACTCGAAGTCCGAGCAGAAGGGCCTCGCGTTCCTCGTCACCAAGCTCGAGCGGCAGAACGTCACGCTCGTCGCGACGTCGTCGGAGGCGCTCGGCGCGCTCGCGGCCGAGGGGAAATTCGACGCGGCGCTGCTGTCGGCGCTGTCGGCCGGCGCCGTGATGCTGCCGCCGCTGCGCGTGCGGCGCGAGGACATCCCGCCGCTGATCGAGCGGCACTGGCGCGCCGGCGGCACTGGCGAGCCGCTGCTCGCGACGTTGCAGCCGGCGACGCTGGCGACGCTCGCCAACGCGCACTGGCCGGGGAACCTCGACCAGCTCGCGAACGTCGTGTCGAACCTCAAGCTCCTGCGCGGCGACATCGGCGCCGACCACGCGAAACGCCTGATCGGCGAGACCGCGGCCGCGACCGGCAGCGGACCGGTCGCCCCCGAGCTCACGGCGCGGTTCTTCGACCTCCCGCTCCGCGAGGCGCGCGAGGCGTTCGAGCGCATCTACTTCGAGCAATTGCTCGGGCGCGAGCAGAGCAACATGAGCCGCGTCGCCGAGCGCGCCGGGCTCGAGCGCACGCACCTCTACCGCAAGCTGAAGCAGCTCAACATCCGCTTCGCACGGCGCGGCGACGACCCTCCTCCGGCTTGAGTCCGGCGCCTTGCGATGAGCGCCAACGCGAAACACGGCGTCCGCCAGCCGATGGGCATGCTGATGCTCGGCGCGATCGGCGTCGTGTTCGGCGACATCGGCACCTCACCGCTCTACACGATGCGCGAGATATTCGGCGCGCATCATGGCGTCGAGTTGGTGCCGGCGAACGTGCTGGGACTGCTCTCGGTGGTGTTCTGGTCGCTGATCATCATCGTGACGCTGAAGTACGTGACGCTGATCATGCGCGCCGACAACCGCGGCGAAGGAGGGATCCTGGCGCTCACGGCGCTGGTGTCCAGCCGGCTCACGCGCGAAAGCCGGCTGCGCTGGTGGCTGGTCGGCCTCGGCATCTTCGGCGCGGCGATGTTCTTCGGCGACGCGATGATCACGCCCGCGGTGTCGGTCCTCGGCGCCGTCGAGGGGCTCGAGGTCATAACCCCCGCGCTGAAGCCGTTCATCGTGCCGCTCGCGCTGGTGATCCTGATCGGGCTGTTCGCGATCCAGAAGCGCGGCACCGGCTCGGTGGGCGCGCTGTTCGGCCCGATCTGCGCGGTGTGGTTCGTCGCGCTCGCGCTCCTCGGCGGGAACCAGCTCGTGGCCGACCCCGCGGTCCTGCAGGCGGTGTGGCCCGGGTGGGCGCTGGATTTCATCGTGAGCCACCCGAAGCTCGCGTTCCTGTCGCTCGGCGCGGTCGTGCTCGCGGTGACCGGCACCGAGGCGCTCTACGCCGACATGGGCCATTTCGGAGCGACCCCGATCCGCCGCGCGTGGCTGTTCTTCGTGCTCCCCGCGCTGATGCTCAACTATTTCGGGCAGGGGGCACTCCTGCTCGCGAATCCCAAGGCGATCGCCAACCCGTTCTACCTGCTCGCGCCGTCGTGGGCGCTTGTCCCGCTGGTGATCCTCGCCACGGCCGCCGCGGTCATCGCGTCGCAGGCCGTCATCTCAGGCGCTTTCTCGATCGCGCGCGCCGCCGTGCAGATGGGCTACTGCCCGCGCATCGCGATCCGCCACACATCGGAAAAGACGATCGGCCAGATCTACGTGCCGTTCATCAACTGGACGCTGCTGATCGCGGTGGCGCTGCTGGTAATCGGTTTCCAGGGGTCGAGCGCGCTGGCCGGGGCGTACGGCATCGCGGTGACGATGTCGATGCTGATCGACTCGATCCTGATCTATTTCGTGATGCGGCGCCTGTGGCACTGGCCCGCCTGGATCGCCCTGGCGATCGCGCTGCCGCTGGCGCTGATCGACGCGGCGTTTCTCGCATCCAACTCGCTCAAGATTCCTGACGGCGGCTGGTTTCCGCTGCTAGTCGGCGCTGTGGTGTTTACGCTCATGACAACCTGGAAGCGCGGCCGCAAGATCCTGCTCGACCGCCTCTCCGAGGACGCGCTGCCGCTCGAGGCGTTCATCCAGTCGATCGAGATCGCGCCGCCGGTCCGCGTCGAGGGCACCGCGGTGTTCCTGACCTCGACGCAGGACCGCGTGCCCCACGCGCTGCTGCACAACCTCAAGCACAACAAGGTGCTGCACGAGCGCGTCGTCTTCCTGACGGTCGTCACGCGCGAGATCCCGTTCGTGGCGCCCGACGAGCGCCTCGAGATCACCACGCTCGGCTGCGACTTCTACCGGATTCTCGCGTTCTACGGCTTCAAGGAAGAGCCCGACGTCCCCGAGCTCCTCGAGGAAGCGGGCCGCAACGGATTCCCGTTCGAGATGATGGAGACCTCGTTCTTCGTGTCGCGCGAGACGCTGATCTCCTCGGTGCGGCCGGGGATGGCGCGCTGGCGCGAGCGATTGTTCTCGTCGATGTCGAAGAACGCGGTCAAGGCGAGCGACTTCTTCCATGTACCGGCGAACCGGGTGGTGGAGCTGGGGACGCAGGTGGAGTTGTAGCGGGCGAAAGTTTCGCTTCCGATGGCGAGCGCCTTCGGCGCCGCCACCGGAAGCGCGATACTTTCCCCCGTCGTTCGAAGTGCGGCGCGGGCTTGGGGCGGCCCGGCGCCCGCACCGCGGCAACGGCGACGAAACCCCGAGCATCATGCGACGGGCTGCGCGCCGATCCAGCGATGGTCGGCGTCGTCACGGAAGCGCGGACGGGAAAGAAAAACGCCGGCGCGAGGCCGGCGTTTCGAAGGTGCGGCGAGCGGCCGCTTCAGGCCGCGATCGGGAACGCGCCGCGCATCTGCTTCAGCGCCTTGCTCTCGATCTGGCGGATGCGCTCGGCCGAAATCCCGTATTCGTCGGCGAGCTCCTGCAACGTCGCAGGGTCCGTCTCCTTGAGCCAGCGGGCTTCGATGATCCGGCGGCTGCGCGGGTCGAGCTTGTTGAGCGCGCGCTTCAGGCCGTCGGTGCGGTTCTGCTCGGTCTCTTTGCGCTCGAAGTGCTGTGCGGGCCCGTCCTCGCTGTCGGTGAGCCAGGCGATCGGCGCGTAGCTGTGCTCGTCGTCGTCGGTCGGCGCCGGGTCCAGCGCGATGTCGCGTCCGGTGAGCCGCATCTCCATTTCGACGACTTCCTCGGGCTTCACGTTGAGCTCGCGCGCGATCGCCGCCGCCTGCTCGCGCGTGAGCGCGTGCGCCGACGTCTTCATGCGGCGCAGGTTGAAGAACAGCTTGCGCTGCGCCTTGGTCGTCGCGACCTTGACGAGGCGCCAGTTGCGCAGGATGTACTCGTGCATCTCGGCCTTGATCCAGTGCAGCGCGAACGAGACCAGCCGCACGCCGCGGTCCGGATCGAAACGGCTCACTGCCTTCATCAGGCCCACGTTGCCTTCCTGGATGAGGTCGCCTTGCGGCAGACCGTAGCCCAGGTAGTTGCGCGAGATCGCCACGACCAGGCGCAGGTGCGACATCACCATCTGCCGGGCGGCATCGACGTCCTCGCCATTGCGCCAGCGGCGGGCGAGTTCCTGCTCCTGCTCGGCGGTCAACAGCGGAAAGCGATTCACCGCCTGGATGTAGTGGTCCAGACTCCCGAGGGACGTGGGGGTCGGAAACGCCAGCGTCGAACCGGTCATCTTCTGCTCCTCTCGTCAGCAGCCGGGGGACCCGTCGGATCCTCCTGCCCGGCGCCATGTTAGCAGTCGGATAGTGGGAGTGCTAAGGCTGCCCGAAAGTTCCCGACCAGGACAGTCGGGTATGACCGGCGACGCCCGGAACGGGTCAGGCGACGGCAGGGCGCGACGAAAGATTTCGCGTCGCGAGCCAGGCGCCCGCGTAGCCCAGGACCGCGCCGGCCACGACCGCAACCGCGACCCAGCGCAGCCCAGGCAGCGGCGCGAAGTCGGCCAGCGCCGGGAACATCGGCCGCAGGATCCAGGAGAGGCCCGCAAGCGCGGCGGCGACGATCGCCGCGGCGCCCAAGCCCGCCGCGGTCCCCTGGAGCAGGCCGTGGAACAGATAGGGCCGGGCGACCCAGCGCCGGGTTGCGCCCAGCAGGGTCGCTACCGGGATGGATTTTCGGTGAGTAAGCGCTTGCAGCCGCGCAGCGGCGAATGTGGCAGCCACAACCGCCACCGCCATCAGGATCGCCAGCAGACCGCCGATCCACCGGATCACCCGCGCCAGCGCGTCGAGCCGCGCGACCCAGGCGACGTCGGACTGCACGCTCCCCACGCCTGCCGTCGTCCGGATTCGACCGGCGACGTCCGCCGCCGTTCGAGGATCGCCGTCCTCGAGGGTCGCAACCAGCGTGTCAGGCAGGGGATTGGCGTCGAGCCCCGCGACGAGGTCTCCCATTCCCTCGACCGCCGCCAGTTGCGCGAGCGCGGCGTCGCGCGGAATGAACCGGACGGCGGGGACGCCGGGGAGCCGACGGAGACCGCGCTCGACCGTCTCGCGCTCCTTTGCCCCGGAGGTCGGCACCAGGACGACCGAGACGGTCGGATTGGCGTCGATCCGGCCGACCGCGGCCAGCGCGCCCTCGGAGACCGCCGCGGCGAACAGCGGCAACGCCAGCGCCGTGGCGAGCGCGACGACGACCAGCAGCGACAGGACCGGCGTCGCCCGCGCGATCCCCCATGCGCGCGCGAACGCGTCCGCGTACGCGCGGGCCGCCCTCACGATGCCTCCGGCGCGACGTCGCCGACGATGCGTCCGCGCTCGAGCGCGATCCGACGTCCGAAGTGGCGCGCCATCACGCCCTCGTCGTGCGTCGCGATGACGATCGTCACGCCGACCGCGTGGAAGTCGCGAAAGAGACCGAGGACGACGTCGGCCGCCGCGCCGTCGAGATTGGCGGTCGGCTCGTCGGCGAGCAGCGCCGAGGGCCGGTGCACGAGCGCGCGCGCGACCGCGACGCGCTGCTGCTCGCCACCCGACAGCGCCATCGGACGCACGCGCTCGCGTCCCGCGAGGCCGACCTTGTCGAGCGCGGCGCGGACGCGTCGTGCGGCGTCGTCACGCTCGACGCCCGCGATCTCGAGAGGCAGCGCGACGTTCTCGCCCACCGTTCGATCGTCGTGCAGCGCGACCTCGGGCATCACGAGCCCGAGCTTGCGGCACAGCCACGGCATCGTGCGCGGCGACAGGCGGCCGACGTTCTGGTCGTTGACGAGCACCGTGTCCTGCGTCGGCCGCTCGATCCCGGCGACCAGCTTCAGCACCGTGCTCGTTCCCGCGCCCGAGGGGCCGGTCAGGTAGGCGAATGCGCCCGCCTCGAGCGCGAAGCTCGCGTCGACGAGCGCCTCGTGGCCGCCCGGATAGCGCTTGGTGACGCCCGCGAAGCGGATCGTCGCCGACATGCGACGCTCAGTCGGCGGCCGGCACGAGCGCGTCGACGAATTCCGACGCGACGAACGGGCGAAGGTCGTCGACGCCCTCGCCGACGCCGATGAACGCGAGCGGAACCGGATGCTCGCGCGCGATCGCCGCGACGACGCCGCCTTTCGCGCTGCCGTCGAGCTTGGTCAGCACGAGCCCGGTCAATCCCGACGCGCGATCGAATGCGGCGACCTGCGCGAGCGTGTTCTGGCCGGTGTTCGCGTCGAGCACCAGCAGCACCGCGTGCGGCGCGCCTTCCTTCGCCTTGCCGAGGACGCGGCGCACCTTCGCGAGCTCGTCCATCAGGTTCGACTGCGTCGGCAGCCGGCCGGCGGTGTCGGCGAGGACGACGTCGATGCCGCGTGCGGCCGCCGCGGCGACCGCGTCGAACGCGACCGCGGCCGGATCGCCGCCCGCCTGCGCGATCACCGCGACGCCGTTGCGCTCGCCCCAGACGGCGAGCTGCTCGCGCGCGGCCGCGCGGAACGTGTCGCCGGCGGCGAGCAGCACCGAATGGCCCTGCTGCTGCAGCCATTTCGCGAGCTTGCCGATCGACGTCGTCTTGCCCGCGCCGTTGACGCCCGCGATCATGATCACGTACGGACGCTCGGGCCCGATCGCGAACGGCTTCTCGAGCGGCGCGAGGAGCGCGACCAGCGACTGCCGCAGCAGCGCGCGCGCATCGGCGCCGTCGCCCGCGCGCCGGTATCGAGCCTTCAGGTCCTCGATCAGGTGCGCGGTCGCCGCGACGCCGACGTCGGCGCCAAGCAGCGCGGCCTCGAGCTCTTCGATCGCGTCGTCGTCGAGCGCGCGGCGACGGAACACTCCGGTGAGCGCGCCGGTCATGCGCTCGCGCGACGCCGCGAGCCCGCCGGCGAGCCGCTCGGACCAGGAGGGCCTGGGCGCCGCGTCGTCGGTCTTGCGCTTGAACAGATCGAACATCGCGGTTGCGCCTCGTAGCGTCCTCTAGAATTCTACCCGCCGGGGCTGCGGAAGCCGGCTACCGATGGCGACCCCCACGACCAATCGCGTGCGCATCATCGGCGGTCGCCATCGCGGGCGCCTGCTGCGCTTTCCGGGCGTGCCCGGCTTGCGGCCCACGCCCGACCGGGTGCGCGAGACCCTGTTCAACTGGCTCGGCCAGGACATGGACGGCCGGGCGACGCTCGAGCCTTACGCGGGAAGCGGCGCGCTGTCGCTCGAAGCGCGGTCGCGCGGCGCGGCCCTTGCCGTCGCCGTCGACCGCGACGGCGCGCTGGTGCGAGCGCTCGAC
>JBDTNO010000015.1:0-28027 GCA_039933715.1 Betaproteobacteria bacterium | reverse complement strand
GCGGGTTCGCAGGCCGGCAACCAGGCGGGCTCGCAAGCGGGTTCGCAAGCCGGCAGCCAGGCCGGGTCGCAAGCCGGCAACCAGGCCGGTTCGCAAGCGGGTAGCCAGGCCGGGTCGCAAGCCGGGCAGCAAGCCGGTGCGCAAGCCGGTGCACAGGCGGGCAAGCAAGCCGGCTCGCAAGCGGGCAGCCAGGCCGGGTCGCAAGCCGGGCAGCAAGCCGGTTCGCAAGCCGGTGCGCAGGCCGGCAAGCAAGCCGGTTCGCAAGCGGGTGCACAGGCCGGTCAACAAGCCGGGTCGCAAGCCGGTGCGCAGGCCGGCAAGCAAGCCGGTGCGCAGGCGGGCAGCCAGGCCGGTTCGCAGGCGGGCAAGCAGGCGGGCTCGCAGGCTGGGAGCCAAGCCGGGTCGCAAGCCGGTTCGCAGGCGGGCTCGCAAGCCGGTTCGCAAGCCGGCAGCCAGGCCGGCCAACAAGCGGGCCGCACGCAGTAACCCACTCCTCCTTCGTTCCACGCGACCGCCGGCCTCGAGCCGGCGGCTTGCTTTTGGGCGCCGGGCGGCGTCCGCTATGCTGCGGCGGTCCGCGGCTCTGGGGGAGGGACGGTCGATGCGTACGTGCGTCTTGGTGATCGCGTTGCTCTGCGCCTGGATGCCTGGCGTCGCCGTCGCGGAGGACGACAACCCGCTCGGGATGGGCTACCTCGAGACGCCGGACCTGAAGCTCATCTGGTTCGAGCCGCTCGACTTCCTCGCGCCGCACGTCACGCGCACGTTCACCAACTCGCTCGCGTTCCACAAGCGCACGTTCGGCTGGACGCCGTCGCAGCCGACGACGATCCTGCTCAAGGACTTCGCCGACTACGGCTTCGCGACTGCGGGATCGTCGCCGCGCAGCCGGCTGATCTACGACGTCGCGCCGATGTCGCACGCGTTCGAGACCTTCCCTGCGAGCGAGCGCTTCTACTCGCTGATGAACCACGAGGTGGCGCACATCGCGCAAGGCGACGTCGCCAACGACGAGGACCGCCGCTGGCGCACGTTCTTCATGGGCAAGATCCGGCCGACCGCCGAGCACCCGGAGACGCTGCTCTACAGCTACCTCACGATCCCGCGGGTCACCGCGCCGCGCTGGTACCTCGAGGGCGGCGCCGTGTTCTTCGAGACGTTCATGGGCGGCGGGCTGGGCCGGGCGCAGGGTGGATACGACGAGATGGTGTTCCGGGCGATGGTGCGCGACGGCGCGCACTTCTTCGACCCCCTCGGCCTCGAGTCGCGCGGCATCCGCAGCGACTTCCAGTTCGGCGCGAACGCCTACCTCTACGGCACGCGCTTCATGACCTGGCTCGCCCACGAGTACGGCCCCGAGAAGGTGATCGCGTGGATCCGCCGGGACCCCGACAGCGCGCGCTATTACGCGGACAACTTCCGCCACGTCTTCGGCCGGCCGCTCGACGACGCCTGGGGCGACTGGATCGCGTTCGAGCGCGAGTTCCAGCGCCGCAACCTCGCCGAGGTGCGCCAGCACCCGATCACGCCGCACCAGCCGCTGGCGGCGAGCGGCGTGGGCTCGATCTCGCGCGTCCACTACGACGAGGCGACCGGGATGTTGTACGGCGCGTTCCGCTACCCGGGCGTCGTCGAGCACGTCGCGGCGATCGACACGCGCACCGGCACCGTGCGGCGGCTCGCCGACATCAAGCGCGCGATGCTCTACAAGGTCGCGTCGTTCGCGTTCGACGCGCAGAGCGGCACTGCGTTCTACACGAACGACAACCTGGCGCTGCGCGACCTGATGGCGGTCGACGTGAAGACCGGCGAGACGCGCATGCTGCTCGAGAACGCTCGCGTCGGCGAGCTCGCGTTCAACCCGGTCGACCGGACGCTATGGGGGATCGAGCATCGCGACGCTATCGCGCACCTCGTGCGGATTCCGCCGCCCTACAACGACTGGTTCCGCGTCGCGACGCTGCCCTACGAGTACGTTCCCTACGACCTCGACGTATCGCCGGACGGCAAGTTGCTGTCGGCGTCGATGAGCGACGCGAACGCCGACCAGTTCCTGCGCGTGTGGTCGCTCGAGCAGGTGATGGCGGGCAACCTCACGCCGCTGTCCGAGTTCAAGTTCGGCCAGTCGGTGCCCGAGAGCTTCGTGTTCTCGAAGGACTCGCGCTACCTCTTCGGCAGCAGCTACTACACCGGCGTGTCGAACATCTTCCGCTACGACGTCGCCACCGGGAAGGTCGACACCGTGTCGAACGCCGAGACCGGGTTCTTCCGGCCGGTCCCGCTGGCCGACGGCCGGCTCGTGGTGCTGGACTACACGGCGGCCGGCTTCGTGCCGGCCATCATCCAGCCCAGAGTGCTCGACGACGTAAGCGCGATCAAGTTCCTCGGCACCTTGGTCGCAGAGAAGCACCCGGTGGTCAAGGAGTGGCAGGTGCCGCCGCCGTCGACCGTCGACTTCGACCCGCTGGTGCTGCGGAGGGGTCCGTACGACCCGCCGAAGCACGTGACGGTCGAGAGCGGCTATCCAATCCTGCAGGGCTACAAGGACTCGGTCGGCGCGGGCTACCGCCTCAACTTCGCAGACCCGATGAACTTCGTGAACGTCGGCGTCCAGGCCTCGTACTCGCCCGACAGCGAGCTCAAGAAGGACGAGAGGATGCACGCGGCGATCACCGCGAACTACCTCGGCTGGCGCGGGGAGGCATCGTGGAACAAGGCCGATTTCTACGACCTGTTCGGCCCGACCAAGCGCAGCCGCAAGGGCCTCGCGCTCAAGGGCGGCTACGACCACATCGTGATCTGGGACGACCCGCGCCGCCTCGACGCGAAGTTCGACATCAAGTACTACGACAAGATCGACACGCTGCCCAACGCGCAGAACGTCGAGACGACGTTCGAGCGGCTGTTGACCGGCGAGGCCGGCCTCTACTACACCGACGTGCGCCGCTCGATCGGCGCAGTGGACGACGAGAAGGGCCTCGCGTGGTACCTGGTCGGCACCGTCAACCGGGTCAACCACGACACGGTCTCGCAGGTGCGCGCGGCATTTGACTACGGCTGGGACCTGCCGCTCGCCAATTCGTCGCTGTGGTTGCGTACGGCCGCCGGCGCGGCGAGCAACCGGCGCGACAACCCGGTCGCGAACTTCTACTTCGGCGGCTTCGGCAACAACTACGTCGACATCTACCCGGTCAAGCGCTACCGCGGGTACGACTCGTTCCCGGGCTTCGAGATCAACGAGCTGTCCGGCACGTCGTTCGCGCGCGTGCAAGGCGAGTGGAACCTGCCGCCGGTCGCGTTCGAGCACGTCGGCTGGCCCGCGCTGCACCTGTCGTGGCTGCGCCCCGCGGTGTTCGCCACCGCACTGTGGACCGATCCGGGGCGCCAGCCGTTTCGCAAGGACTACCAGAATGCCGGCACGCAGCTCGACTTTAGCCTCTCGGTGCTGCACGGCTACGACATGACGCTGTCGGTCGGCTACGCGGCCGGCTTCCGCGGCGGGCGGCGCGCGGGCGACGAGTGGATGATCTCGCTCAAGATCCTGTAGCGTCGCCGCGATGGCCGCCTTCCTGTCTGACGCCCTCGTGGGGCTGTTGCCGGTGCTGCTGTTCCTCGCGACGCTGGTCTGGCTCGACAGCTACAAGCTCGTCTCGATGCGTCTCGTCGTGCTCGTGCTGGCGTGCGGCGTCGCGGTCGCGGTCGCCTGCTATTTCGTCAACGGCGAGCTCATCGCGCGGAGCGGCCTCGACTTCGCGACGTATTCGCGCTACGTCGCGCCCGCGGTCGAGGAGCTCGCCAAGGCCCTCGTCGTCGTCGCGCTGATCCGATTGAACCGGATCGGCTTCCTGGTCGACGCGGCGATCCTCGGGTTCGCAGTCGGCGCGGGCTTCGCGATCCTCGAGAATCTGCAATTCCAGCGAATGCTGCCCGACGCCGGCGTCGGGACCTGGATCGTGCGCGGCTTCGGCACCGCGATCATGCACGGCGGCGCCACCGCGATCTTCGCGATCATGGCGGTTGCGATGATCGAGCGCCTCGGCGGCGGCAAGCCGCTCGCGCTCGTCCCCGGGCTCGCGCTCGCGATCCTGCTGCACGCCGCGTTCAACCGGCTCGCGGACTATCCGCTGGTCGCGACGCTCGCCGTCATCGTCGTGCTGCCCGCGCTGATGGCCGCCGTGTTCCAGCGCAGCGAGCGCGCGGTAGGCGACTGGCTGGGGCGCGGCTTCGACACGGACACCGCGATGCTCGCGTCGATCCACTCGGGCAACTTCGCCGACTCGCCGACCGGGCGTTACCTCGATTCGCTGCGCACGCGCTTCAAGGGACCGGTCGTCGCCGACCTCCTGTGCTACGTTCGCATCCATACCGAGCTCGCGCTTCGCGCGAAAGGCGTGCTGATGATGCGCGAGAACGGCTTCGACATGCCGGTCGACGACGCGACGCGCGACAAGTTCGCCGAGCTCGCGTACCTGGAGAAAAGCATCGGCACGACCGGGCTCCTGGCGCTGAAGCCGATGCTGCACATGAGCCAGCGCGACCTGTGGCAGCTCACCATGCTCGGGAAATGAGCGCCGACGCGAGCGACGCGCCGGGGCGAGGGGAGAGAACGAAGGAATGCGGGATGACACGTTCCACGCCGACCGGCACGCGCAGCTCGGGCCCGTGCTGGCCGGCGTCTTCGGCGCGCTCGACGCGCCGGCGCTCGTCGCGGTCGCCGAAAAGCTCCACTGGGTTTCGCTGAAGGGCGGCGACACGCTGTTCAGGCAGGGCGACGCAGGCGACGACGTCTTCGTCATCGTCAATGGCCGCTTGCGCACGGTGCTGGACGAGACGCAGGGCGGCCGCCGCGTGCTCGAGGAGGCCGGTCGCGGCGCCACCCTCGGCGAGCTCGCGCTCCTGACCGGCGAGGCGCGCGCGGCGAGCGTGGTCGCGATGCGCGACAGCGATCTCGTGCGGCTTCCGAAGGTCGCGTTCGACGCGTTGCTCGAGCGCCATCCGCACGCGATGATGAGGATCGCGCGCGCCGCCGCGATGCGCCTGCGGAACGCATCGCGCGCGCCGTCGCGCGGCAGCGGTCCCGCGACGTTCGCGCTCGTGCCCGCCAGCGCGGGCGCGCCGGTCGCCGGGCTTGCGCGTCTGCTGGCCGGGGCGCTCGGCGGACCGTCGCACGTGCTGCACGTCGCCGCCGCGAGCGTCGACCGCGCTCTCGGCCGCACGGGCGCCGCGCAAGCCGGCGAAGGCGAGGCGACGCACGGCGCCGTCGTCGCGTGGCTCTCCGAGCAGGAGCGCACGCATCGGCACGTCATGCTCGAAGCCGATGCTTCGTGGACGCCGTGGACGAGGCGCTGCCTGCGGCAGGCGGACCGCGTGTTCGTCGTCGCGGGCGCGGACGACGATCCCGCGCCGGGCGAGATCGAGGCGGCGATGCGCACGGTGTCCGCGCAGGCGCGCGTCGAGCTGGTGCTCGTCCAGCGCGAGGGCCGCGCGCGACCCGAGGGCACGGCGCGCTGGCTCGCGCCGCGCGACGTGGCGGCCCACCACCATGTGCGCCTTTCGCGCGCCGGCGACGTGGCGCGCCTCGCGCGACGCATGAGCGGCCACGCGACCGGCCTCGTGCTGGGCGGCGGAGGCGCGCGCGGATTCGCGCACATCGGCATGCTCCGCGCGCTCGCCGAGGACCGCATCGACGTCGACGTCGTCGGCGGGACGAGCATCGGCGCGTTGATCGCGGCCGCGCACGCGCACGGTCGCGGCATCGACGAGATGATGGACCTGGCGCGGAGCTTCGCGTCGCCCGCGAAGCTGCTCGACCGCACGCTGCCGCTCGCTTCGCTGATGGCGGCGCGCAAGGTCACCGCGCTCTACCAGCACCTGTTCGGCGACGCGCGGATCGAGGACCTGTGGACGCCGCTCTTCACCGTGTCGAGCAGCCTCACCTCGGCGCGCGCCGTCGTCCACCGCACCGGGCTCTTGTGGCAGGCGGTGCGCGCGAGCACGGCGATCCCCGCGATCTTCCCGCCATTGCTCGCCGACGACGGCGACGTCCTGGTCGACGGCGGCGTGATGAACAACATGCCGCTCGACGTGATGCGCGATTGGTGCGAAGGCGGCACGGTGATCGGCGTCAACCCGATGCCCGGCGAGGACAAGCGCAAGCCTTACTGCTTCGGTCCGAGCCTCACGGGCTGGGAGGCACTGAAGGGGCGTCTGCGATGGTTCGGCTCGACGGTCCGCGCGCCGTCGATCCTGGGGAGCGTCATGCGCGCCACCGAGATCAACAGCGCGAACCGCATGCGCCTCGCGTCGTTCCGCGCGCTGGCCGACGTGCTGGTCGAGCCGCCGCTCGGCGACTTCCCGATCCTCGCGTTCGACCGCTACGAGCCGATCGTCGAGATCGGCTACCGGAGCGCGCGCGAGGCGCTCGACGCATGGCGCCCTTCTACTCCCGGGGTGGCGCCGCTCGCGTAACGGCGCCGCGTGTGGTACGATGAGGGCTGCGGCAATTGTTCCAGTCCCCTGCCGCAGTCGCTTCCGACCTTCGCAATACCCCCCGCCTGGTCATGACTGGCCGCCTTCGACGTAAGGCGACTGGCCACGCATTTTCGAAAGCATTCCATGCCGTTCCTGAAACTCGGGCTGTCCGATGCGCTTGTGCGTGCGGTCGCCGAACAGGGCTACCAAGAGCCCACTCCGATCCAATTGCAGGCGATTCCCGCGGTGCTCGCGGGAGGCGACCTCCTCGCCGGCGCGCAGACCGGCACGGGCAAGACCGCCGGCTTCGTGCTGCCGCTCCTCGAGCGGCTGTCCGCGGGCCCGTCGCCCTACGCGGCGCACCGTCGCGGCGGCAAGCCGCCGGTGCGCGCGCTGATCGTCACGCCGACGCGCGAGCTCGCCGCGCAGGTCGAAGCCTCGGTGCGCGCGTACGGCAAGCACCTGCGCTTCCGCTCGACCGCGATCTTCGGCGGCGTGGGCATCGGCCCGCAGGCCGCGCTGCTCCGGCGCGGCGTCGACATCGTCGTCGCCACCCCCGGTCGCCTGCTCGACCACGCGCAGCAGCGCAACGTCGATCTGTCCACCGTCGAGATCCTGGTGCTCGACGAGGCCGACCGGATGCTCGACATGGGCTTCCTTCCCGACATCCGCCGCGTGCTCGCGCTGCTGCCGCCGAAGCGCCAGAACCTGCTGTTCTCGGCGACGTTCTCCGATGACATCCGCGCGCTCGCCGAGCGGCTGCTCGACCGGCCGCGCACGATCGAGGTCGCGCCGCGCAACGCCACCGTCGACGCGATCCGCCAGCGGATCGTCGAGGTCGACCGCGACCGCAAGCGCGAGCTCCTGTCGTCGATGATCGGCCGCAACCGCTGGAGCCAGGTGCTCGTGTTCACGCGCACCAAGCACGGCGCCGACAAGCTCGCGTTCGCGCTGGCGCAGGACGGGATCCGCGCGCAGGCGATCCATGGCAACAAGAGCCAGGGCGCGCGCACCAAGGCGCTCGCCGACTTCAAGAAGGGCGGCGTCGACGTGCTCGTCGCCACCGACATCGCTGCGCGCGGCATCGACATCGCCGAGCTCCCGCGCGTCGTCAACTACGACCTCCCCAACGTGCCCGAGGACTACGTGCACCGCATCGGCCGCACCGGCCGCGCGGGCTCCGACGGCGAGGCGATCTCGCTCGTGTGCGTCGACGAGCACGGATTCCTGCGCGACATCGAGCGGCTCCTGCGGCGCACGCTGCCGCGCGAGACGGTCGACGGCTTCGCCCCCGATCGCAACGCGCGCGCGCAGCCGGTGTTCCAGCCGCGCGGACGCGGCACGCACGGCGCCGGCACGCCGCATTCGCATGCGCGCGGCAACGCCGCGCCGCGCGGGAACGGTCGTCCCGCTTCGCCACAGCCGCGGCAACGGGCTGCCGAAGGCCGCGCCGGGCACGCGCACGGCCAGCGTTCGGGTTTCGGGCGCCCGGCACCGGGCGCGAAGGCGGACGGGCGCCACGCGCCGAAGCCGGGCGCGCGCCGCCGCACCGCGCGCTGACGCCTTGACGGCGACGCGCCCGTCCTAGGTCGCGTTCGCCGTCGTCCCGCGCGCGAGCGAAACGATCGCCGCGCCGTAGCGGTCGAGCTTGGCGGCGCCGATGCCGTCGATGCGCGCGAGCGCGTCGAGGCTCGACGGCCGCGATTGCGCGATCGCCGCGAGCGTGCGGTCGTGCAGGATCACGTACGCGGGAACGCCCTGCGTGCGCGCCTCGCCGAGCCGCCACTCTCGCAGCGCATCGAACAGGCCGCGCGCTCCTGGATCCAGCGTCGCCGCTTCGCCGCGCACGCGGGGCCCCTTGCTCGCGCGCGCCGCTGACCTTCGCATCGCGACGTTCGCTTCGCCGCGCAGCACGGCCCGGCTCGGCTCCGCCAGCCTGAGTGCGCCGTACGCCTCGTGGTCGACGCTCGCGAGGCCCTGCGCGACGAGCTGGCGGAACACCGCCCGCCACGCCGCCTCGTCGAGGTTCGCGCCGACCCCGAACACCGCGAGCTGCTCGTGGCCCTGCCGCGCGATGCGCTCGTTCGACGCGCCGCGCAGGACGTCGATCACGTACGCGGCGCCGTAGCGCTGCCCGGTACGGTAGATCGCCGACAGCGCCTTGCGCGCCGCATCGGTCGCGTCCCAGCTTTCCGGCGGCGCGAGGCAGTTGTCGCAGTTGCCGCAGCGCGCGCTGGCCTCGCCGAAATAGCCGAGCAGCCGCACGCGGCGGCAGCCGACGGTCTCGGCGAGCCCGAGCAGCGCGTTGAGCTTCGCGCTCGACACGCGCTTGAACGCCTCGGCCCCGTCGGACCGGTCGATCAGCCGCTGCTGCTGCACGACGTCGGCGAGGCCGTACGTCATCCACGCGTCGGCGGGCAGCCCGTCGCGGCCCGCGCGACCGGTCTCCTGGTAGTAGCCTTCGATGCTCTTCGGAAGATCGAGGTGCGCGACGTAGCGCACGTCCGGCTTGTCGATGCCCATGCCGAACGCGATCGTCGCGACGACGACCACGCCGTCCTCGCGCTGGAAGCGCGTCTGCGTCGCCGTGCGCGCGGCCGTTTCCATCCCCGCGTGGTAGGGCATCGCGTCCACGCCCTTGCCGGCGAGCCACGCAGCGGTCTCGTCGACCTTGCGCCGCGACAGGCAGTAGACGATGCCGGCGTCGCCCCGGTGGCCGTCTTCGATGAACGCGACGAGCTGCGCGCGCGCGTCGCCGCGCGGACCGGCATCCTTGTCGACGATCGCGTAGCGGATGTTCGGGCGGTCGAAGCTCGACACGAACACGCGCGCGCCTTCGAGCGCGAGGCGCGCGACGATCTCCTCGCGCGTCAGCGGGTCGGCGGTCGCGGTGAGCGCGACGCGCGGAACGGCTGGCCAGCGCTCGTGCAGCACCGACAATTGCAGGTACTCGGGCCGGAAGTCGTGCCCCCATTGCGAGACGCAGTGCGCCTCGTCGATCGCGAAGAGCGCCACGCGCGCTCGCTCGACGAGCTCGAGGCAGCGCGGCATCAGCAGGCGCTCGGGGGCGACGTACAGGAGGTCGAGCTCGCCGGCCGCGAACGCCCGCTCGACCGCCGCCGCCGCGCGCGCGTCGAGCGACGAGTTGAGGTACGCGGCGCGGACGCCGAGCTGCTCGAGCGCGGCCACCTGGTCGGCCATCAGCGCGATCAGCGGCGAGACGACGACCGCGCATCCGTCGCGCAGCAGCGCGGGCACCTGGTAGCAGAGGCTCTTGCCGGCGCCGGTCGGCATCAGCACGAGCGCATCGCCGCCCTCGGCGACGTGCGTGACGATCGCCTCCTGGCCGGGGCGGAACGCCGCGTGTCCGAAGACGCGACCGAGCGTCTCGCGGGCGCGGATCGCGAGGGCGTCGGCGCCCGCGCTCATGCGAGCGCGGCGCCCGGCGGCGTCGCGAGGAACGCGCACAGGAGCCGGTGGAAATGATGGACGCCCTGCTCGTGCATCGGCGCGTAGCGACCTTGCCGGAACATCCGCGATCGCACGCCGCGCTGCACCGCCTCGACGATCGCCTCGTCCTCGCGCTCGACGCGATCGAGCGCGCCGCCGGCGCCGCGGTCGACGCGCGCGGGATCCCACACGTAGCTGCGGAACAGGATGCGCGTGCGCTCCTGCGATTGGGGCAGCACCAGGTTGATCGACAGCCCCCACGGGTAGGCGTTGATCATCAGGTTCGGGAACACCCACGCGTAGTACGCGGCCACGCCCTCGCCTCCGGCGATCGAGGCCGGGAACGCGTCGGCCTCGTTTCGCGCGCGCGCGACCTGCACGCTCGAGAGGCGGTGCAGCGTCGTCGCGCAGCCACCGCCGTCGAGCGCCGCGTCGAGCCCCGGATGCACGAGCGGGATGTGGAGGCCCTCGAGATAGTTCTCGACGTACAGCGCCCAGTGCGCGCGCACTTCGTACTCGCGGTCGCGGGTCCGGTCGCGCGCGAGGCTCGCGAGCGGCATCGCCGCGAGCCCCGCGGCAACGTCGCCGGCGAACGAAGCGAACGGGGCCGCCGGATCGAGCGACGCGAACGCGAACGCCGCCCAGGGCTCGAGCGCGACCGCGGGCAGGTCGTCGGCCGGCGAAGGAAAATCCTGCGCACCCTCGAAACCGGGCATGAACGTCATGCGGCCGGAGAGATCGAAGCGGCGCGAATGGTAGCCGCAGCGGATTTGCGCGGCGCGACCTGGCTCGCGCACGAGGATGTTCCCACGGTGCGTGCAGACGTTCGACAGGCAGCGCAGCGTCCCCGCGTCATCGCGCGCGAGGAGCAGCGGCTCGTCGAGAAGACCCGGCAGCAGGTCGCGCGGGGACAGCGATTGCGGTGCCGCGACGTCGTCGAGATCGCCGAGCCACTGCCAGGTGCGGGCGAAAACGCGCGCGCGCGCCGCCTCCCATGCGGCGTCGTCGCGGTAGAACGCGCATGGAAGCGTGCTGGCGCGCGCGATCTCGGCGTCGACGGCGTAGCGGGGATCCACGCCGCCGATTGTAGACGGCCGGTCGCGGTCGCTCCTTCGGCCAGGCGTCGAGGTGGGCCGCGGCGTTTCGGGCGCGCGGCGTTATAGTGCGGCATCCGCATTTGCCCCGATCGTCGATGCTCGCCCACCAGCTCTCCCGCGCCACCGGCGTCCTGACGCTCGCGCCGTCGGGACCGCTGTCGGCAGCGGATTTCGCGGCGGTCGCGGCCGAGGTGGATCCGTGGATCGCCGAGCACGGCGAGCTCCGCGGCGTGCTCATCCACGCACGGTCTTTTCCCGGCTGGGGGGACTTCGCCGCGTTCCTCGGCCATCTCGGCTTCGTGCGCACGCACGTGCGCAAGATCCGGCGCGTCGCGATCGCCTCGGACAGCGCGTTCCTCTCGATCGCGCCGCAGATCGCCGGGCTGTTCGTGCACGCGGAAGTGCGCCATTTCGGCTACGCGGATTGCGACGCGGCGGCCGATTGGCTCGCCGCGCCGTGACGCGCGCCCGGCACGCGTGAGCGGCGCGGACTCGCCTCGCGAGCGCGCGCTTTCCGCCTGGCGCGAGGGGCGCTATGCCGAAGCGCGCGACGCCACCCGCGCGTGGGTCGCCGCGGAGCCCCGGTCGGCGGAGGCGCACCAGCTCGACGGCCAGGCGGCCGCGCGGCTCGGCGACGCCCATGGCGCCGCGCGGAGCTTCGAAGCGGCGGAGTCGCTCGGCGGCGACGTCGCCTGCGCGTTCAACGCCGGCAATGCCTGGAAGGCGGCGGGCAATCGCGAGGCCGCGCGCGCCGCATGGCGTCGCGCCGCGCGGCACGCCGCGTCCCTCGGCCCGCACGCGGCGGCGCTCGCGAAAGCGCTCGGCAAGGCCGGCGACGTTGCCGCCGCCGCGGAGGTCTGGCGCGGAATCGTGGGCGCCGATCCCGATGCGTTCGACGCGATCCAGGCGCTCGTCGACCTCGCTTCGGCCGACCGCGCGAGCGCGACGTCGCCGCTCCCGCTCGACTCGCCGGGCGACCGGCCGCCGCCGCGATCGTTCTCGTTCGTCATCTGCAGCATCGACGCGTCGAAGTTCGACGCGATCTCCGTCACCATCGCGGCGCGGTTCGCGGAACTGGACGTCGAGCTGATCCGCATCGGCGACGCGACGTCGCTGTGCGAAGGCTACCGGCGCGGGCTCGCGCGCGCGCGCGGCGACGCGATCGTCTTCTGCCACGACGACATCGACCTCCTCGCTCCGGACGCGGCGCATCGTCTCGCCCGCCACCTGACCCGCCATGACCTGGTCGGCGTCGCGGGCACGACGCAGGTGACCGGTCCCGCGGTGTTCTGGTCGGGGCATCCGCACATCCACGGCTGGATGACGCATCGACTGCCCGGCGAGGACGCCTACGAGACGTCGTTCTCGAGCCTCGCCGGACCGGTCGTCGCCGGCATGCAGGCGATCGACGGCGTACTGATGGCGTGCCGCCGCGAGCTCGCGCTCGCCGTGCCGTTCGACGAGGCGACGTTCGACGGCTTCCATCTCTACGACCTCGATTTCAGCGTTCGCGCGCACCGCGCCGGCTGGCGGCTCGCGGTCGCGTGCGACCTCGGCATCGTGCACGCGTCGAAGGGCCGCTTCGACGCGGCGTGGGAACGCTACGCGGCGCGATTCCGCGCGAAGTACCCGGAGCTCTCGGGCGCGCGCGGCGCGCCGCACTGGTACGCGACGCGCGTCGCGACGCCCTACGACGTGCTGGCGGTTCAGGCTCGCTTGCGCGAGCTCGCGGTGTCCTGACCGACCGCATCGCGCGGCGACGCCGCGTAGAATGCGCGGCACCGATGCCCGCGCCCGCGCCCATGGATGTCGCCTTCATCGTCGATCCGCTGCCCGAGCTCAAGGCGTACAAGGACTCGAGCGTCGCGATGATGCGCGCGCTCGCGCGTCGCGGGCATCGCGTGCATGCGGTCCTCCAGCCGGACCTCGCGTGGCGCGACGGCACGACCGATGCGCTCGCGAGCGAGCTCGAGATCCTCGACGACGAGCACGACTGGTTCCGCGCGCTGGAGCCGCGCCGGCACCGCCTCGCCGAATTCGACGCCGTCATCATGCGCAAGGACCCGCCGTTCGACATCGAGTACGTCTATTCGACCTACCTTCTCGAGCGCGCTGAGGCGGAAGGCGCGCGCGTCTTCAACCGCCCACGGGCGATTCGCGACCACAACGAGAAGTTGGCGATCGCGGAATTCGGCGCGTTCATCGCGCCGACGCTCGTCACGCGCGACGCGGCGCTGCTCGGCGCGTTCATCGACGAGCACCGCGACGCGATCGTCAAGCCGCTCGACGGAATGGGGGGGACCGGCGTGTTCCGCGTGCGCGCCGACGACCCGAACCGCAATGCGATCGTCGAGACGGTGAGTCAGCTCGGCCGCCGGACCGCGATGGCGCAACGCTACATTCCCGAGATCGCCGAGGGGGACAAGCGGATCCTGTTGATCGCCGGTGAAGCGGTCCCGTTCGCGCTCGCGCGCATCCCCAAGCCGGGCGAGACGCGCGGCAACCTCGCTGCCGGCGGACGCGGCGTCGCGCGACCGCTCACAGCGCGCGATCGCGAGATCGCGAGCGCGCTCGGTCCCGCGCTGTGGGCGGAGGGCCTCCTCGTCGTCGGGCTCGACGTGATCGGCGACTCGCTGACGGAAGTGAACGTGACGAGCCCGACCTGCTTCGTCGAAATCACCCAGCAGACCGGTTTCGACGTCGCGGGCCAGTTCGCCGACGCGCTGGAGCGCATCGTTCGCGGCTGAACCGGCGGGTTTCGCCCGCCGCGAGCGCGCGGCCTGTCGGACGGCGCCGCGACCGGTTGTCGACCGATCTCCCGCCCCCCGCGGTTTCCCCGGGGAGGCGATCGGCCCCGTCGCCACCACCGCCGGGCGTAGCGATCTCGCGTTGCGCTCGCGCCCTGTCGGCGCTGCGAAGGCACCTGTCGGACGACCCTCTCTCCGGGCGGCTCGCCAAGGGTCGTCCCTGCCGGCAGGATGGGCGTTCAGGTCCGTATCCACTCCGCATTTCCGAGGCACGCCATGAGAAACCCGACTTTCTTCGCCGATCGCGACCTTCCTCTCGGCCTCTTGGCCGTCGCCGCGTTCGTCGTGCTCGCCGCGCCGTCGGCCTGGGCCGATCCCCCTTCGCGCGCCGGACGGCTCTCCTATGTGACCGGCAACGTATCGCTCGCGCCGGCCGGATTGCCGGACGAATGGGGCGAGGCGTTCGTCAACCGGCCGCTGACCGTCGGCGATCGCCTTTGGACCGAGAACGGCAGCCGCACCGAGATCCGCGTGGGCTCGACGGCGATGCGCCTCGACGGCGGAACGAGCCTCGACGTGCTGGAGCTCGACGATCGCATCCTGCAGGTTTCGATCGACCAGGGGCGCGCGCAGGTGCGCACGCGCGGCAGCACCGGCGGGACCGCCGAGATCGACACACCCGCCGCGGCGATCGTCATCAACGCGGCGGCCGATGTCCGCATCGACGTCGATCCGGCGAGCGGGCGCACCTCGGTGCTCGTGCGTCTCGGCCGCGCCAACGTCTACACGCCGAGCGAGAGCTTCGACCTCTCGGCCGGGGAATCCACGCGCATCGACGGCGACGGCCGCTACTACACGGTCGGCCGCGCCGGACCGCGCGACGCGTTCGAGCAGTTCACGTACACGCGCGACACGCGCTGGCGCGAGCCGCGCTACGTGTCGGCCGAGATGACCGGCTACGAGGACCTCGACGCGTACGGCACATGGCAGCCCGCCCCCGAGTACGGCAACGTCTGGTTCCCGCGCACGGTGTCGTCCGACTGGGCGCCGTACCGCGACGGTCGCTGGGTGTGGGTCGAGCCGTGGGGCTGGAGCTGGGTCGACGCGGCGCCGTGGGGTTTCGCGCCGTTCCATTACGGCCGCTGGGTCCAGGTCGGGTCGCGCTGGGGCTGGACGCCCGGCGAGCGCGTCGCACGCCCGGTGTACGCGCCGGCGCTCGTCGCGTTCTTCGGCGGCGATAACGTCGGCGTGTCGGTGAACGTGGGTGGCGGTCCGATCGGCTGGTTCCCGCTCGGCTACCGCGATCCGTACTACCCGTGGTACGAAACCTCGCCCGGCTATCGCCGCAACGTGAACGTCGCGTACGTGCGCGATCCGGTCGTGCTGAACCAGGTCGTCAACGTGACCAACGTCAACATCACGACCGTCAACAACTTCCGCTACGCCCATCGCGAGCGTTCGACCGCGGTGACCGTCGTGCCGCGCAACGTGTTCGTCGCCGCGCAACCGGTACGCGGATCCACGGTGTCGGTCTCGCCGACGCAGGTCGCGAGCGCCCGGATGGTCGTCGGTGCCGCGCCGGTCGCGCCGGAGCGGCAAAGCCTCGTCGGCAAGCCCGGACGAGGCGACCGCGATCGCGCACCGCGCTCCGAGCGCAACAACAAGCCCGTCGTCGCCGTGAACGCGCCGCCCGCGGCGCCGCCTCGCTTCGAGCAGCGGCAGGCCGAATCGGCGCGTGTGCAGGGCAAGCCGTTCGAGGTGAAGCCCCTCGCGCCGCGCGACGATCGCACGCCCGACGCGAACCAGAAGCCGGGCGCCGCGCCGCAGGCAGCACCCGCCACCGCGTCGACCAACGGCGCGCGCCGCGACGTGCGCGTGATCAAGCCGGGCAGCCCCGAATCACGCGAGGCGCGAGATCGCGGCGCCAGCAAGGGCCAGACCGCGCAGGCGCCCCAGCCAGCCGGTACGACACCGGCGCCGCAGCAACCCGCGGCCGCCACGCCACCTGCACAGGCGAAGCCACGCGAGGCGGCGCCGCCGACGACTGCGCTCACCGCTCCGCAGAACGGGCGCGAGCGCAACCGCAACCGCGGCAAAGAGGGCGACGAAACCGCCAACGCGCCGGATCGCGCTCGCGTGAACCCGCCGCAAGCCATGACGCCGCAACCGCCGCAGGCGCTCGTGCCGCAGCCGGATCGTGTTGCGCCGTCGGCCGGCGCGCGCCCCGAGCGCCGCGAACCGCCGCAGGCTGCCACGCCGCCGGTCGAGCGTCGTGCCGCACCGCAGGTTCCCGCGCAGCCACCGCAAGCGGCCGTTCCGGCACCGCAGCCTCAGGTCGCGACTCCTTCGGCGGATCTCCGTGCCGCGGTTCCCGAACCGCGCGGATCGCAAGGCCGCGATGCTCCGGTCGCGCGGGCCCAACCCGCGCCGATCCCGCCGGCAGTGCAGGCGCAACCCCAGCCGCAGGCGCAGCAACAAGCGCCGCGAGCGCAGGGCAAGAATCCGCCGCAGCCGCAGGAACAGCCCCAGGCGCAATCGAAGCCCGCGCCGAAACCGGAGGCGAAGGGCCGCAACAAAGATTCTCGCGACGACGACGAGCGCGAGGCGCGCGGCAAGCCCGACCGCAAGGAGCGTTCGGGCGGCTAGCGAGGCGCCAAGCCGCGTTTCGGATCCCGGGGCGCGGCTTTCCGCAGCCGGCTACGCCCACGACGTGCCGCGCAAGGGCGTCGAAGGCGGCGATGCCTGCGTGCTACCATCGCCAGAGCGCCGTCGCGAGCGGAGGAGCGCGCGAGACGCCTCCATGATCGGCATCCTGATCGTCGCCCACGACACGCTCGCCGAGAGCCTTGCTCGCGCGCTCACGCACGTGCTCGGGGCCCGGCCGCCGCAATTCGAGACGCTCTCGGTCCGCTCGACCGACGATCCGCTCGACCTCGTTCCAGAAGCCCGTGCCGCGCTCGCGCGCATCGATAGCGGTGACGGTGTCCTCGTGTTCACCGACATCTTCGGCGCGACGCCCGCGAACCTCGCGAACAAGCTCCTCGCGCCCGGCCGCATCGAAGGGGTCGCCGGCGTCAACCTGCCGATGCTCGTGCGCGCGTTCACCTATCGCGGCCGGGACATGGAAACGATGATCCGCAAGGCGATCTCGGGCGGGTGCGAGGGCGTCGTGCACATCGCGATCGATCCGGTCTATGCAACGCGAGATTGAGATCGTCAACAAGCTGGGACTGCATGCCCGCGCCTCGGCCAAGCTGACGCAGGTGGCGTCGCGCTTCCAGAGCGACGTGCACATCGCGAGGAACGGCCGGCGCGTGAACGCCAAGAGCATCATGGGCGTGATGATGCTGGCTGCCGGCAAGGGGTCGAAGGTCACCCTCGAGACCGCGGGACCCGACGAGGACGAGGCGATGAACGCGCTGTGCGCGCTGGTCGCCGACTGCTTCGGCGAAGGACAGTGAACGCTCACGCCGCTGCCGGGACGTCGCCGGCAGGCGACAGGCGGGTGTAAGACAGGTGCTTTCCCCGTGTCATATGGATGGAACCCTTGGCGCGCAAACTCGCTCCATCCATTGATCGCGGTCCCGCGCGGACCGCGCCTAGGTTTTCATCGTGCCAGGAGGCTCCTGATGCAGATCCGCGAGATCCGGTTGCGCAACGTCAAGGGGCTGCACGCGCGCGTCGCCGCGCGGATCGTCAAGGTCGCGGGACGGTTCCGCAGCCGGATCGTTCTCCGCGTGGGCGAGCGGCGCGCCAGCGCCCGAAGCATCATGGCGGTGATGATGCTCGCCGCCGCGTTCGGCGCGACCGTGCGCCTCGAGATCGAGGGGCCGGACGAGCAGGAGGCGCTCGAGGCGGTCTCGGCGATCCTCGCAGCTCCCGGCGACCAGCGCTGAGCGGCGCTCGCGCACCTTCCGCATCGCCGGACCCGCGTCCCGCGATCGCCGCGCGCATGCGGCGCGACCCGGTCGCACCCGTGACCGCGCGCCGATGATCACGTTCGCGCTGCACGGCGTCGGCGTGTCGTCCGGCATCGCGATCGGCCGCGCGCAGCTCGTCTCGCACGCGACGCTGGAGGTCGCGCACTACACGGTGCCCGCCTCGCGCGTCGACCAGGAAATCGCGCGGCTCGACTTCGCGATCGACGAGGTGCAGAAGGAGCTGACGGCGCTCCACCACACGATGATGAACTCGGGCGAGGTGCCCGGGGAGTTCGGCGCGTTCCTCGACGTGCACTGGATGATCCTGAACGACCCGACGCTCGCCGAGGCGCCGAAACGGATCGTCGCCGAGCAGCGCTGCAACGCCGAATGGGCGCTGACCCAGCAGATGAACGTCCTGATCGACCAGTTCGACCAGATCGAGGATCCTTACCTGCGCGAGCGCAAGGCCGACGTCGTGCAGGTCGTCGAGCGCGTGCTGAAGCGCCTGATGGGCAAGCCGGGGTCGCTGCCGACTTCGGTGGCCGAGGAGCGCACGATCCTGGTCGCGCACGACCTCTCGCCCGCCGACGTCATCCAGTTCAAGCAGCATCATTTCGCCGCGTTCCTCACCGACCTCGGCGGCGTGACCTCGCACACGGCGATCGTCGCGAGGAGCCTCGCTGTCCCCGCGGTCGTCGCGACGCACAACGCGCGGCAGATGATCCGCGACGGCGAGATGCTGATCGTCGACGGCGGCAACCACGTCGTCATCGTCAACCCCGACCGCGCGGTGCTCGCCGAGTACCGCCTGAAGCAGAGCGAGTACGAGCTCGAGCGGCAGAAGCTCAAGCGCCTGCGCGGCAAGCCGGCGGAGACGCTCGACGGGCACCGCGTCGTGCTCAACGCGAACATCGAGCTGCCCGGCGACCTCGCGCACGTGCTCGACAGCGGCGCGAGCGGCGTCGGCCTGTTCCGCTCGGAATTCCTGTACCTCAACCGCGCCGGCCTGCCGACCGAGGACGAGCAGTTCGAGGCGTACCGCGCGGTCGCCGCAGGCCTCGGCGGGAAGCCGCTCACGATCCGCACGTTCGACCTCGGCGCCGACAAGCACAAGGAGGGGCTCGACGGCCTCGCGCGCGTGGCGCCGAACCCGGCGCTGGGATTGCGCGCGGTGCGATTCTGCCTCGCCGAGCCCAAGCTCTTCCTCACGCAGCTTCGCGCGATCCTGCGCGCGTCGCACTACGGCAAGGTGCGAATCCTGATCCCGATGCTCGCGTCGGTCGCCGAGATCGACGCGACGCTCGCGATGATCGGGCACGCGAAGGAGACGCTGCGCGAGCGGGGCGAGCCGTACGACGCGGAGGTCCCGGTGGGCGGCATGATCGAGATCCCCGCGGCCGTGCTCGCGATGGGCGGGTTCCTCGCGCGGCTCGATTTCCTGTCGATCGGCACCAACGACCTCATCCAGTACACGCTCGCGGTCGACCGCTCCGACGAGGCGGTCTCGCATCTCTACGATCCGCTGCACCCGGCGATCATCCGGCTGCTCGCGCTCGCGATCGGCGACGCGGACAAGGCGAAGGTGCCGATCGCCGTGTGCGGCGAAATGGCCGGCGAGGTGGCGATGACGCGCCTCTTGCTCGGGCTCGGGCTGCGCGATTTCTCGATGCATCCGGCGCATGTTCCCTCGGTGAAGCAGCGGGTGCTCGGCTCCGACGTCGCGGCGATCAAGCCGATCGTCGAGCGTATCCGGCGGACCGACTCGTCCGTGAAGCTCGCGGCGCTGATGGACAAGCTCAACGCCTGACGCGCGCCCGGCCGCCGCGCGCCCGGGCCGCGCGGTACAATGACAATGGCATAATCGCTTTGGAAACCAGTCCCCGACCACGATGTCGACCCTGCGCATGCACCTAGCGATCCTGCCGCTCGCTCTCGCGGCCACGACGGCGTTCGCCGCCGCCCCCGGCGACGCCGCGCCCGCGTTCACGCTTCCGGAAGCCGGCGGCGCGGAGGTCGCGCTCGACCAGCTCAAGGGGCGCGTCGTCTACGTCGACTTCTGGGCGTCGTGGTGCGGGCCGTGCAAGCGCTCGTTCCCGTGGATGAGCGACATGCAGCGCAAATACGGCGACGGCGGGCTGACCGTTCTGGCGATCAACGTCGACAAGAAGCGCGCGGACGCGCAGAAATTCCTCGTCGCGACGCCCGGCGCGTTCACGATCGTCTACGACCCGGCGGGCGCCGTCGCCGCCGCGTACGACGTCAAGGGCATGCCGACTTCGTACCTGGTCGACCGCGCGGGCCGCATCGTCGCTGTTGACAGCGGCTTTCGCGACGACGCGAAGGCCGGCATCGAGGCGCGCATCAGGACCGTGCTGGAAAGCCGATGACCGGCATCCGCCCCGCGCTGCGATGGACCGCGGCGATCGCGCTCGCCGCGCTCGTCTCCGGTTGCGCGTTCGCGCCGCCGAAGCCGTGGGAGAAAGGCGAGCTCGCGAAGCCGGCGATGCAGTTCGACGCGGACCGGCTGGAGGCGAGGTACCAGGACCACGTCTACTACAGCAAGGAAGCAGCCGGCGGCGGCTATGGCGTCGGTGGCGGCGGCTGTGGCTGCAACTGAGGATGAGCCGACGCGGGAGCCCCGCGCCCGCCGGGCCGTCCCAACGGCGCGCGGACTCTCGAAGGGAGGCGGCCGCAGGCCGTTTCGGGGTGATCTGATCGCGGCGGCGCTCGCGCTCCCCGGCATCGTGCCGGGCGCCGCGGCGCAGGCGATTCCCGACGAGGGCGTGTTCTCGCTCCGCTATCTCGACTATCGCGACTGGCAGACCGGCGCCGACCGCATGCGGGTCAAGAGCCCGTCGCTGTTCGTGATGAAGCCGTTCGGCGGCCAGTGGGTCGCCGAAGGGAGCCTCGTGTACGACGGCATGTCCGGCGCGTCGCCGCGCCAGTACAACACGCTCTCCGGCGCGTCGGGCGAAGGCGTCAAGGACTACCGGACGGCGGGCGACGCCAAGGTCACGCGCTATTTCGACCGCTACGCGATCGGTTTCGGCGTCGCCGGATCGACGGAGCGCGATTTCCTGTCGAAGGCCGCGTCGGTCGACGTGCGCTGGTGGACCGAGGATCGCAACACGACGGTCGCGCTCTCGTTCGCCGGCACGTCCGACCGGATCAACTCGAACAACGAGATCGCGGTGAACGAGAAGAGGAACACGCTCGACCTTCTCGTCGGCGTCACGCAGGCGATCAACGCGAACGCGATCGTCCAGTCGAACCTCGCGTTCTCGCGCGGGCACGGCTATTACGACGACCCGTACAAGTCGTTCGACGACCGTCCGGGGCGGCGGAACGTCGTCGCGTGGCTCACGCGCTGGAACCAGGCGTTTCCCGAGCGCGACGCGACGCTGAAGGTCGCCTTCCGGCTGCTGCACGATTCCTTCGGCTCGGATTCGACGATGGTCGAGGGACAGTGGGTCCAGGGACTGCCGCTCGGATTCACCGTGTCGCCGGGCCTGCGCTACTACACGCAAAGCGCGGCCGATTTTTACCGCGATCCGCCGTTCCCGAACGGCCTCGTGTTCGGCGAGCCGTACACGGCCGACACGCGGCTGTCCGCGTTCGGCGCGTTCACGCCGTCGCTCAAGGTCGCGAAGGCGTTCGCCGACGGCTGGATCGCGGACCTCCGCGTCGATTTCTACCGGCAGAAGGGGTCGTGGCGCCTCGGCGGCGACGGCAGCCCCAGGCTGCTGCCGTTCTCGGCGCGCTGGATCCAGGGCGGCGTCTCGAAGTCGTTCTAGGAGCCGCGCGCGCGGCCCCGCCGATGCGACTCTTCCCGTTCGCGTTTCGCGCGATGGCCGCATCGCACGAGCTCCTGCTCGGCTGCGACGACGAGGCGCGCGCGCGCCGCGCCGCCGGCGCGGCCCTCGCCGACGTCGAGCGAATCGAGGCGAAATACTCGCGTTTCCGCGACACGAGCCTCGTGTCGGCGATCAACCGCGCCGCGGGGGCCGAGGCGGTCGCGATCGACGCCGAAACCGCCGCGCTGCTGCGCTACGCCGATGCCTGCCATGCCGCGTCGCGCGGGCGCTTCGACATCACGTCGGGCGCGCTGCGCCGCGCCTGGGATTTCCGGCGCACGCCGCCGCGCGTGCCCGGCGCGCGCGAGATCGACGCGTTGCGCGCGCTCGTCGACTGGCGCTCGGTCGCATGGGACGAGCGATCGATCCGGCTCCCGCGACGCGGAATGGAGATCGACCTCGGCGGAGTCGGCAAGGAATACGCGGCCGATCGTGTCGCGACGATCGCGATCGACTTGGGCATCGCGCACGGCTTCGTGAACCTCGCGGGCGACGTGCGCGCGTGGGGCGGGCACCCCGGCGGTGCGCCGTGGCGCGTCGGCATCCGCGATCCGCGCATCGACGGCGCCTCGATCGGCGGCATCGAGGTCGTCGACGGCGCGGTCGCGACGAGCGGCGACTACGAGCGCGCGTTCATCGTCGACGGGCGGCGTTACTGTCACATCCTCGACGCGTCGACCGGCTGGCCGGCCGAAGGCTGGCAGTCGATGAGCGTCGTCGCGCCGCTCTGCGTGGTGGCGGGCAGCGGCGCGACCGTGGGGATGCTGCTCGGCGACGACGCGCCGGCCTGGCTCGACGCGCAAGGCTTCGAGTGGCTGGGCGTCGACGCTTCGGGCGCGCTACGGCGCGGCGGCCAGCGCTGAAATGCGCGCACGCGCACCGCGCGCGGCGTTCAGTTCGGCGAGCAGAATCCGGTGCCCTCCGGCGCCCAGTTCTTGTTCGTCGTGAAGTCCTGGTAGACCGTGAAGTCGGAAGCGAACCGATGGTTCGGCGCGCCGGTCTGGCCGTTGTTGTACATCCGGTAGATCGGCGTCGTGGCGATCGGGCACACGCCGTTGACCGGCAACGCGATGTAGAACGCGATCTTCTCGTACTGCCAGTTCGGGTTGAACTTGAGCCCGTCGCACTCGACTGGATCCGCCGTGTAGAAGTGCGAGCTCTTCGGCGCGAACGTCAGCGTGAAGAAGCGGCACACCGGCACCGTGCCCGCCTGCGGGCCGTTCCAGCCGTTGAACAAGCGGCCGGTGCGCACGAACGCGAAGTTGAACGCGCCGGCGTCGAGCCCGGCGATCTCGTCGGCATCCGCGGTCATGAAGTAGTGGCCGAATCCCGCGTTGTAGTACTCGACCACCGGAACCTTGCTTGCGGTCGGCGCGGTCGCCGTGCCGGTCCCGGAGAGGGCCACGACATTCGGGCTGCCCGATCCGTTCGACGTGACCGTCATGCTGCCGGTGCGCAATCCGGCCGAGAACGGCCGGAACGCGATGGTGATCGTGCACGAGCCGCCCGCCGCGACGACGCCGCAGCTGTTGCCGACGATCGGGAACTCGGCCGTCGGGCTCGTCACGATGCTGGAGATCGAGATCGGCGAGCCGCCGGGGTTGCTGACGCTGATGTTCGATCCCGCGGTCTGCACGCCGACGGCCTGGCTGCCCAGCGAGAGGCTCGACGGGATCGTGAGCCCCGATGGCGGCGGCGGCGCGCTGGTCCCGGTGCCGGAGAGCACGACGGTTTGCGGGCTGCCGGTGCCGTTCGAGCTGATCGTGATGATGCCGCTGCGCGCGCCGCTCGTCGCCGGCTTGAACGCGACGGTGACCGTGCAGCTTCCGCTCGCGGCGACCGTGCCGCAGCTGTTGCCGACGATCGGGAACTCGGTCACCGAGTTCGAGAGCACGCTCGACACCGTCACCGCGGTGCCGGACCCGTTGCTCACGGTGAAGTTGGTGCCGGCGCTCTGCACGCCGACGGCCTGCGAGCCCAAGGGCACCGACGCGGGCATCGTCAGCGTTCCTGTTGCCGGAGGGCCGCCGGTCCCGCCGGTGCCCGACACCGCGAACGATTGCGGGCTGCCGATGCCGTTCGACACGACGTTGATCTGCGCGCTGCGCGCGCCGGTCGTCACCGGGATGAATTGCACGCTGACCGAGCAGCCGGCGCTGGCCGGCAGCACGAACGCGCCGGACGTGCATGTCGTACTGACGATCGGGAACTCGAGCGGGTTGCTGCTCGTGACCGTCGACGAGAGCTGGACCGCGGCGTTGCCGATGGTCGCGATGTTCCGCGCGACGACGGCGCTGCCGATGCCGACGCCCACCGATCCGAATGCGATCGCCGCGGGCATCCCGAGCTGGCTCGTCACGCCACCCTGGAACGTTTGCAGGTAGCCGGCGATCAGCATGAAGTCGTCGTCGGTCAGCAGTCCCTGGTTGTAGAACGGGCGCAAGTCGGACGTCATGTCCGGCTTCGTGTCCATCGCCAGCTTGATGATGTTCCAGTCCTTGCCGCCGAGGACGCCGTCCTTGTTGTTGGCGGCCGGCCCGTGGCAGCCCTGGCACCAGGTCGCGTACTTCTGCTGGCCGGTCTGCGCGCGCGCGTCGGGGGCCGCCACGACGGCGGCGACCAGGAGAACGGCGAGTGCGCGGGCGAGCATCACGATGGAGATCCGGGTGAAACGGCAAACAATCGGTCGGCGGCGATCCTTCCGCCTCCTCCTATTCCATTGTCATAGTATTCCAACGTCATGAACGGCGGCAAGGGGGCGGCCGACACGCTCGACGAACGGTCTCACAGCGCGCTGGCGGAGGGAGGGGACCACGACAAGGGTGTTTCCCCGATGCACCCTTCTGGGGCGGAGGTACCCAGACCGGCGACGAACGGCTAGACTTCGGCGCGTCGCAGCAGGCAAGGACGGGCGGATGGAAGGGACGAAACCTTCCGACTTCGGCCGTTTCGACGGGTATCGGACCCGGGACGCGCAAGACAGGGAGGGTCGGCAATCGCGATGGTCCGTTTTGCCGACACGACGGGGGGAGACGAGGCGAAGCCCGGCGACCAGCGGACCGGCGGCGTCGTCATGCCCAAGGTCGCCCGATTCGACCTGCCGCTCAAGCTGACCTGCGGCAAGTCGCTGCCCTCGTACGAGCTCGCCTACGAGACCTACGGCGATCTCAACCAGCGCCGCAACAACGCCGTGCTCGTCTGCCACGCGCTCAACGCCTCGCACCACGTCGCCGGAACTTGGGAGGGCGAGCCCGACAACGTCGGCTGGTGGGACAACATGGTCGGGCCGGGCAAGCCGCTCGACACCAACCGGTTCTTCGTCGTCGGGGTCAACAACCTCGGCAGCTGCTTCGGATCGACCGGGCCCGCGTCGATCAACCCGGCGACCGGCAAGGCGTGGGGCGCCGATTTTCCGATCGTCACCGTCGAGGACTGGGTCGACTCGCAGGCGCGTCTCGCCGACTTCCTCGGCATCGAGGACTGGGCCGCGGTCATGGGCGGGAGCCTCGGCGGCATGCAGGCGCTGTGCTGGGCGACGCGCTACCCGGGGCGCATCCGCAACGCGCTGGTGATCGCCGCCGCGCCGAACCTGTCCGCCGAGAACATCGCGTTCAACGAGGTCGCGCGCCAGGCGATCATGACCGACCCGGATTTCCACGGCGGGAATTTCGCGGAAGCCGGGACGATCCCGCGGCGCGGCTTGCGCGTGGCGCGCATGATCGGCCACATCACCTACCTGTCCGACGAGCAGATGGAGGCGAAGTTCGGTCGCCAGCTTCGCGACGGGCTGCACTTCAGCTTCGCGCCCGAGTTCCAGATCGAGAGCTACCTCCGCCACCAGGGGGAGAAGTTCGCCGACTACTACGACGCGAACACCTATCTCCGCATCACCAAGGCGCTCGACTACTTCGACCCGGCGCTGGCGACCGGAGGCGACCTGCCGCGCGCGCTCGCGACCGCCGCGTGCCGGTTCCTCGTCGTCTCGTTCACGACCGACTGGCGCTTCCCGCCGGCGCGCTCGCGTGAGATCGTCGAGGCGCTCGTCGCCAACCGCCATGACGTCGCGTACGCGGAGATCGTCGCGCCGCACGGGCACGACGCGTTCCTGCTCGACTCCGAGCAATACCATGCGGTCGTGCGCGCGCTCTTCGAGCGCATCGCGCACGACTTCAAGGACTATTCGACGTTCCGGCTCGGCAAGGCGTTCACGCAGGCGGTCGAGGAGCGCGCGAAGGTCGCGCAGCGCACCGACTACGCGACGATCGCCGCTTGGATCGGCGACGGCGCGAACGTGCTCGACCTCGGCTGCGGCGACGGCGGTCTGCTCGCGTACCTCGCGCGCGAGCGCAACGCACGCGGCTACGGCGTCGAGATCGGAGACGCCGGCGTGCGCGCGGCGATCGCGACCGGCATCAACGTGATCCAGCGCGACCTCGAGGGCGGCCTCAAGGGATTCGCCGACGGCGCGTTCGACTGCGTGATCCTGTCGCAGACGCTGCAGGCGATGCGCCGCATCGAGACGATCATCGCCGAGATGCTGCGCGTCGGGCGCGAGGCGATCGTCTCGTTCCCGAACTTCGGCCATTGGCGCCACCGGCAGCAGATCCTGCGCGGCCGCATGCCGGTGTCGGAGAGCTTGCCCTACCAGTGGTTCGACACGCCCAACATCCACCTGTGCACGGTCGCCGACTTCGACGCGTTCCTCGCCGAGCGCGGCTTCACCGTGCTCGACCGCGTCGTGCTCTCCGGCGGGCGCGAGGTGAACGCGCTGCCCAACCTGCGCGGCGAGCTCGCGATCTACCGGTTCCGGCGTCACGACGCGTCGCGCAACCCGGTGCCGCGCCGGGGCCTCGCGTGACGGCGCCGCGTCGCGTCGCGGCGGCGCCAAGCGGGAGAAGGCCCGCGTGACGCCCGGGACGCCGCGCGCGCCCCTGCTGCGCAACAAGCTTTTCTGGGTCGGCGTCCTGTATTTCTCGGAGGGCTTCCCGCTCGGCGTCTTCTACGAGATCTTCCCGGTCTACTTCCGGCAGCAGGGCGTCGAGCTCCGCCAGATCGGCGTGCTCTCGCTGCTCGGCCTCGCGTGGACGCTCAAGTTCCTCTGGGCCCCGGCGATCGACTACTGGCGCCACCATCGCCGCTGGATGGCCGTCGTCGACGTCGCGATGGGCGTCGCGATGATCGCGTTCGCGATGCAATCCGGCTTCGGCCCGGGCGTGTGGATCGCGATCGGCGTGTTCACGATGCTCTCGGCGACCAACGACATCGCGATCGACGGCTACACGATCGAGCTCCTGTCGAAGGACGAGCTCGGGCTCGCCAACGGCATCCGCATCGGCATGTACCGGGTCGGCATGCTGGCGTCGGGCGCGGTGCTGATGGCGTCCGACGCGCTCGGCTGGACCGGCGCGTTCGCGTGCGCGGCCGTGATCTTCTTCGGCCTCGCCGTGGTGAGCCTGCTGGCGCCGCCGGAGCGCACGATCGTCGTGACGCGCGCGTCGCTCGGCAGCGAGATCGCGGCGCTGGCGCGCTCGCCATCCGCGCTGGCGGTCGTGGCGGCATTCGCGCTCGGTGTCGTGGCGCTCGTCGACAGCGTCACCCAGTGGTCGGCGCGCGAGCCGCTCTTCTGGCCCGGCGCGATCGCCGGCGCGCTGGCGCTCGCCGGCGTCGTCGCGCTCGCCGGCCGCGCGCGCAGAGGAAATCCGGCCGGAGGCGTCGCGCCGACGGCGAGCGCTCCCGCCGGCGGCGATGCGCTCGCGGGCGGCGTGCTATTCGGCGCGCTGATGGAGTTGCTGCGGCGACCTGGCATCGTGCCGGTGCTCGTCTTCATCCTGATCTTCAAGCTGCCCGACGCGGCGATGGGCTTCATGGTGAAGCCGTTCTGGGTCGACGCGGGCTTCACCGCTGCGCAGATCGGGCTCGTGTCCGTCAACATCGGCCTCGCGCTGTCGATCGCGGGCGGGATCGCGGGCGGCTGGATCACCGACCGGATCGGCATCGTGCACGCGCTGTGGATCCTCGGCATCGTGCAGGCGGCGTCGAACCTCGGGTATTGGGCCGCGGCGCTCGTGCTGCCCGCGGTGGCGACGGGAAGCGTCGTGCCGTTCGAGCACCAGGCGATCCTCTATGCGGCGAGCGCGCTCGAGTCGTTCACCGGCGGCCTCGGCACCGCCGCGTTCCTCGCGTTCCTGATGGCGATCGTGCACAGGGACCGCGCGGCGACCGAGTACGCGCTGCTCTCGTCGGTCTTCGCGCTGTCGCGCTCGGTCGCCGGATGGGTGGGCGGCCTGGGCGCGCAGGAGATGGGCTACGCGAACTGGTTCCTGCTGACGTTCTTCCTCGTGTTCCCGGCATTGATCCTGCTTCCGTGGGTGAAGGGGATGCTGGCTCGGGAAGAGGCGAACGTCGGCGGCAATGGCGGCGGTCGTTAGTCGGACGGTCGGAATACGCCGCCGCATCCGCGCATTCTCCGACTCCCGACTCCCGAC
>JBDTNO010000014.1:0-28345 GCA_039933715.1 Betaproteobacteria bacterium | reverse complement strand
GTAGGCGAAGTTCTCGCTCTTGCCGTCGCGCTGGTCGACGAGCTCGATCTTCACGCCGTTGTTGAGGAACGAGAGTTCGCGGATGCGCTTCGCGAGGATCTCGTAGTGGAACTCGATGCGCGAAAACGTCCCGGTCGAGGCCATGAAGTGCACTTCGGTGCCGCGCCGGTCGGTGCTGCCGGTCACGGCCAGCGGTGCCGTCGGCTCGCCGCGGCGGAACTCGATCTGATGGACCTTGCCGCCGCGCCAGATGCGAAGCCGCAGCCAGTCGGACAGCGCGTTCACGACCGAGACGCCGACGCCATGCAACCCGCCGGAGACCTTGTAGCTGTTCTGGTCGAACTTGCCGCCCGCGTGCAGCTCGGTCATGACGATCTCGGCGGCGGAGCGGCGCGCTTCGTCGTCGAGCTTGATGTCGGTCGGGATGCCGCGTCCGTTGTCGAAGACCGAAATCGAGTTGTCGGCGTGGATGACGACCTTGATCTCGTCGCAGTAGCCGGCGAGCGCCTCGTCGATCGCGTTGTCGAGCACCTCGAACACCATGTGGTGCAGGCCGCTGCCGTCCGAGGTGTCGCCGATGTACATGCCGGGACGCTTGCGGACGGCGTCGAGGCCCTTCAGCACCTGGATGCTGGACGAATCGTAGTCGGCGGCGACGGATTGCGGCTTGGGCATTGCAGGGGTCATGCGGGACGAGCCTCGTTTCGAATCGACTGCGGCGCGCGCCGCGCGCCTGTAGCCGGTGTCGCGGCGGCGTCGCGCCTCGGACGCGAAGCCCTCTTCGGGGATCGCGTCGTGCGCGCTTTCGCCATCGCCGGAAGCGTGATCAGATGCGCATCGGCATCACGACGTACTTGTAGTCGTCGCGGCCGGGCATCGTCACGACCGCGCTCGAGTTCGCATCGCCGAACGCGAGCGCGACCTCGGGGCTGTCGACGTTCTGCAGCACGCCGAGCAGGTAGGTGATGTTGAAGCCGATGTCGAGCGTCTCGCCCTGGTAGGCGACCTCGAGCTCCTCCTCGGCCTCCTCCTGCTCGCTGTTCGAGCAGATGATGCGCAGCGTGCCCGACCCGAGCACGAGGCGCACCCCGCGGAACTTCTCGTTCGACAGGATCGCCGCGCGTTGCAGCGCGGACAGCAGCACGGCGCGGTCGAGCGTCACCGACTTCGTATGGCCGACCGGGATCACGCGGTTGTAGTCGGGGAACTTGCCGTCGACGACCTTGCTCACGAGCTCGACGTTCGCGAATCGGAAGCGCACCTGGTTGGCCAGGACGTCGATCGACACGGCATCCTCGGTGTCGTTCAGGAGCTTGCCGAGCTCGAGCACCGTCTTGCGCGGCAGGATCACCTCCTGGCGCGTGTATTCGCCCTCGACGGCGAGGCTCGCCCATGAGAGGCGGTGGCCGTCGGTCGCGACCGCCTGAAGCGAGCCGCGGTCGATCACCAGCAGCATTCCGTTCAGGTAGTAGCGGATGTCCTGCTGCGCCATCGCGAACTCGGCGAGCCGGAACAGCGCGCGAAGATCCTTCTGCGCGATCGAAAGCGACTGTAGCTTTTCCTGCCCGAGGCTGATGCGCGGGTAATCGCCGGCGGCGAGCGTTTGCAGGTTGAAGCGCGAGCGACCGGCGCGCACCGTCATGCGATTCGCGGTCACGTCGACATTGAGCGTCGCGTCGTCGGGCAACGCGCGCAGGAGATCGTGGAGCTTGCGCGCCGACACCGTCGTTGCCGCGCCCGCCTTCGCCGCGCAATCGGCGACGGCGGTGATCTGCATCTCGAGGTCGGTCGCCGTCAGCTCGAGCACGCCGTCCTTGGGCTCGATCAGCACGTTGGCCAGGATCGGCAGCGTGTGGCGGCGCTCGACGATGCCGGATACCGCCTGCAAGGGTTTCAGCAACGCGTCGCGGGCGATCTGTTTGAGTTGCATTGTCCTTGATAAAACCAATAGTCGTTAATAAGGGAGCCCGCGGGCCGGGTACAGCGCTCGTTTCCCTCGCAGGATCAATGCTTCGGGCGCGGTATCGGCGACCGGATAACGGCGGGGCCGCCTGTGGATGATTTGGGGACGATTTCGCACCACCGGGAAAAACGCTGCTTAACCCACAGATTATAATGCAAAACAAGCCCGAAATCCAGTCGCGGGGCCGGGCGAAAACAGGGCGAAAAGAGGCGGTGGTCGACCTTCAGCTCCGCAGGACCTGGAGCAGGAAATTGACGTCGTGGTTGAGGTCGGCGTGCGACTCGCGAAGCTTCGCGATCTGGCGGCACGCGTGCAGCACGGTCGTGTGATCGCGGCCGCCGAAGTTGCTGCCGATCTCCGGCAGCGAGAGCTGCGTGAGCTCCTTGGCCAGCGCCATCGCGACCTGGCGCGGCCGGGCGATCGCGCGCGACCGCTTCTTGCTGTGCATCTCGGAGAGCCGGATCTTGTAGTAGTCGGCGACGGTCTTCTGGATATTCTCGACCGAGATCTGCCGGTTCTGCACGGCGAGCAGGTCGCGCAGCGACTCCTTCGCCACCGGGAGCGAGATCTCCTGCCCATGGAAATTGGCGTAGGCGACGATGCGCTTCAACGCGCCCTCGAGCTCGCGCACGTTGCTGCGGATGTGCTTGGCGACGAAGAACGCGACCTGCTCGTCGAGACGCACGCGCGTCTGCTGCGCCTTCGAGAGCAGGATCGCCACGCGCATCTCGAGCTCGGGCGGCTCGAGCGCCACGGTGAGCCCCCAGCCGAAGCGCGAGATCAGGCGCTCCTCGATGCCGGCGATCTCCTTCGGGTAGGTGTCGCAGGTGATGACGACCTGCTTGTGCCCCTCGATCAGCGTGTTGAACAAATAGAAGAACTCCTCCTGCGTGCGGCTCTTGCCGCCGAAGAACTGGATGTCGTCGATCAGGAGGAGGTCGAGCGAGCGGTAATACTGTTTGAACTCGTCGAACGCCTTGTGCTGGTAGGCGCGCACGACGTCCGATACGTAGGTCTCCGCGTGGATGTAGCGGATGCGCGCCCCGGGGTCGCGCTTCAGGATGTCGTGGCCGATCGCCTGGATCAGGTGGGTCTTGCCCAGCCCGACGCCGCCGTAGACGAACAGCGGGTTGTACGAGGTCGGGTGCTCGGCCACCTGCAACCCGGCGGCGCGCGCGAGCTGGTTCGCCTTGCCGGTCACGAACGAGTCGAACGTGAACGTGCCGTTGAGGCTCGTCGGCTCGACGCGCCGCGGAACGGCCGGTCCAGCGCGCTTCGTTTCGGCCGGCCGGGGCTCCGCCGCCGCGAGCTCGGCGCTCGGCCGGGAAGGCGATGGGTCGTCGGCGCGAGGCGGCGCACCGCCAAGCTCGGTATCGCCGAACGAGGCGGCCGCACCAGGGTCCGCGATCGAATATTCGATCGCCAGCGGGCTTCCGGCGGCTGCGCATGCGAGTGCGGCGATTCGGCCGCCGAAACGGTCCTTCACCCACTGGAGCACGAACCGGTTCGGGGCCCGGAGCTTGAGCGAGCCTTCGCCGGGCTCGACGGCGAGCGGGCGGATCCAGGTGGCGAACTGCTGCGGCGTCAGCTCGCGCTCGAAGACGGACAGGCACGCCGTCCACGCGGCGGGCGTCGGGGTCGAAGCGGACATCGGGGGTTTTGCCTCTCCTGCCGGCCGTTCTTGTGCCCCGGAGACACCCGGAGGCGGCCTTTGCCTCGCGAAAAACGGACGGGCGCCCCACCGGAAGCTCGATTTCACCGGGCTGGGCGCCCGCGGTTATGCCCATTCTAAAGGTCGCCCGCGCAGTTATCCACAGCGCTTGCGGGCTGTGGAAGCCTTGGGCGCACGCCGGAAAGCGGGTCCATGCATGGCGCGGAAGTGATTGCTCGCGTTGGGTCGCCCCATCGACACCGGAGCGCCGGTTCCTTGACAGGTCTGCATGGAACACGTTCTAATACAAGGCTTTTCCCTTTTTCGCCCCACGCCCCGCAAACGGATCGGCCATGAAGCGCACCTTTCAACCCTCGAACATCCGCCGCGCGCGGAACCACGGCTTTAGGGCCCGCATGAAGACCGTCGGCGGTCGCAGGGTGCTCTCGGCGCGTCGCGCCAAGGGCCGCGTTCGGCTTTCCGCCTGACCGTCCGACCGCCAGGCACCCCTCGCCGCCCTGCCGCGCGGGCCTATCGCCTGACCGGGATCGGGTCGTTCGACGCGCTGTTCCGCACGGGACGCCGACGGCAGGGGCGATGGATCGAGCTCGTGATCGCGCGCGCCCAGCAATCCCCCGGTCGCATCGGCCTCGTCGTCGGCCGAAAGGCGCTGCCGCGCGCGGTCGACCGCAACCGCTTCAAGCGTCGCGTCCGCGAGACGCTGCGGCGCTGCCGGCCTGCCATCGAGGCGTACGACCTGATCGTCCGTCTCAAGCGGCCGGCGCCAGGTCCCGACCTCGTCGCGGCGATCGAGGAGGCCGAGGGCCTGATCGGCCTCGTGTGCGCCACATCGCCGGACGCGGCCCCGGGGCGATGAAGCAAGTACTTACCGCCGCGATACGCGGCTACCAATACGCGATACGGCCGTTGCTCGGCGCGAACTGCCGGTTCTTCCCCAGCTGCTCCGACTTCGCGCGCGAGGCCATCGAGCGCCACGGGGCGGCCAAGGGCAGTTGGCTCGCGGCACGGCGCGTCTGCCGTTGCCATCCCTACCATCCGGGCGGATACGACCCCGTCCCCTGACCTCTTCGGACGCCGGCGCCCGCCGGTGCGCTTCAAGCCCACGATGGATACGCAACGCCTGATCCTGCTCGTCATCTTCAGCTTCTCGCTGGTCATGCTGTGGGAGGCCTGGAATCGCGACCACCGGCCGCCGGCGCCCCCGCCGACCAGCGCCGCGAACACGCCGGCCCGGCCCGCCGATGTGCCCGCCGCGCCGTCGGCTCCGGGTACGGCGGCATTGCCGCCCGGCGCATCGCCCGGCGCACCTCCGGTCGGGACCGGCGCTCCCGCCACGACATCGACGCCGATCGTGGTCAAGACCGACCTCTACACGGCCGAGATCGATCCGGTCGGCGGCGCGATCGTCGAGGTCGCGCTCGCGCAACACCGCGACGCGTACGACAAGGACAAGCCCTACCTCGCGCTCCAGCGCAACGCCGCGCGCACGTCCGTCGCGCAAGCGGGCCTCCTCGGCGAAGGAATGCCCAACCATCGGACGCCCTACACGGCCGAGCCGGGTCCGCGCGAGCTCGCGCCGGGCGCCGAAAAGCTCGACCTGCGACTCACCGCGACCGCCGCGAACGGCGACCGGGTCGTGCAGACGCTCACGTTCCACCGCGGCAGCTATGTGATCGACGCGACGTTCGAGGTCGTCAACGCGACGACGGCGCCGCAGACGCCGTACGCCTACTTCCAGCTCACGCGAGACACCAAGCAGGCGGTGCCGCAGAACTCGATGGCGCCGGCCGCGTACACGGGGCCGATCGTCTACAACGCGACCGACCACTTCAAGAAGGTCGAGCCCTCCGAGATCGACAAGCTCGCGGCCGACGCGACGCGCAAGTCGCCCTACGCGAAGACGACCGACAACGGCTGGGTCGGAATGCTCGAGCACTATTTCGTCGCGGCGTGGCTTCCTTCCGATGCCGCGAAGACGCCGCGCGAGTTCTACACGCGGAAGCTCGACAACGGTCTCTACTCGGCGGGCGTGATCGTCCCGCTCGGCACCGCCGCGCCGGGCGAGAGCGTGAAGGCGACGGTGCCGCTCTACGTCGGTCCGCAGGACCAGGACGTGCTGAGCAAGATCGCGGCCGGCCTCGACCTCTCGGTCGACTACGGCATTTTCACGGTGATCGCCGCGCCGTTGTTCTGGCTGCTGAAATGGCTGCACGGCCACATCGGCAACTGGGGATGGGCGATCGTGGTGATGACGATCATGATCAAGGGGGCGTTCTATCCGCTGAACGCGGCGGCGGCTCGCTCGATGGGCAAGATGAAGCTCGTCGCGCCAAAGCTGAAGGCGCTGCAGGAACAGTACAAGGACGACAAGCAGCAGCTCCAGATCAAGATGATGGAGTTGTACAAGCAGGAGAAGATCAACCCGCTGGGTGGGTGCCTGCCGATCCTCGTGCAGATCCCGGTGTTCATCGCGCTCTACTGGGTGCTCCTGTCCGCGGTCGAGCTCCGTCACGCGCCGTGGATCGGCTGGATCCAGGATCTCTCCGCGCCCGATCCGTACTACATCCTGCCGGTGCTCTACGCGATCACCGCGTGGGCGCAGGTGAAGCTGTCGCCGACGCCGATCACCGACCCGGTGCAGGCGAAGGTGTTCCAGATCATGCCGATCGCGTTCTCGGTACTGTTCATCTTCTTCCCGTCGGGCCTCGTCCTCTACTGGCTCGTCAACAACATCCTCCAGATCGCGCAGCAGTGGCAGGTCAACCGGATGCTCGAGAAGGAACAGGCGCTCGCGCTCGCGAAGCGGCGCTGACGTCGAAGGGCGCGCCGCGCGGTACCCTTCGCCGCGTGACCGCGCCCGTCCGTGCCGCATCCGCCATCGCACCGCCGCCGATCGCCGCGATCGCGACCCCGGCGGGTCGCGGCGGCATCGGCATCGTGCGCGTCTCGGGCGCCGCAGCGCCGGTCGACGCGATCGCGCGCGGCCTGACCGGCGCGACGCTCGAGCCGCGCATCGCGACCCTGGTCACATTCCGCGGCGAGCGCGGCGAGCCGATCGACCAGGGGATCGCACTCGCGTTCGTCGCGCCGATGTCGTACACGGGCGAGACGGTCGTCGAGTTCCACGGCCACGGCAGCCCCGCGGCCATGCGACTGCTGCTCGCACGCTGCATCGCGCTCGGCGCGCGCCTCGCCGAGCCAGGCGAGTTCACGAAGCGCGCATTCCTCAACGGCAAGCTCGACCTCGCGCAGGCGGAGAGCGTGGCCGACCTGATCGACGCGGCGAGCGCGACGGCCGCGCGCGCCGCGGCGCGCAGCCTCGCCGGCGCGTTCTCTCGCGAAGTGCATGCGATCGTCGACGCGGTCACCGGATTGAGGATGCTGACCGAGGCGAGCCTCGATTTTCCCGACGAGGACATCGACTTCGTGCGCGGCGCCGACGCCGCGCGGCGATTGACCGACGTGCGTGGCGACGTCGATCGCCTCCTCGCGCGCGCCGCGACCGGAGCGCGCCTCAACGCCGGCATCGTCGTCGTGCTGGTCGGGCGGCCCAACGTCGGCAAGTCGAGCCTGATGAACCGGCTCGCGCGGGACGACGTCGCGATCGTCACCGACGTGCCGGGCACCACGCGCGACACGGTCGAGCGCGCCGTCGAGATCGGCGGGATTCCTCTCGTGGTCGTCGACACCGCGGGGTTGCGCGACACCGGCGACGCGGTCGAGCGGCTCGGCATCGAGCGCACCTGGGCCGCGGTCGAGCGTGCGGACCTCGCGCTCGTGCTCGTCGACGCGCGCGAGACCGGCGACGGCATCACGCCGGGCGATCGCGCGATCCTCGCGCGGATACCGGCGGCGCTCCCGCGCATCGTCGTCCACAACAAGACCGACCTCGCCGGACGCGCGCCCGAAGTCGTGCAGGAAGCTTCGGGCGCGCACGTGTGGCTCTCGGCGCTCGACGGCGCCGGGCTCGCGCTTCTCGAGCGCGAAGTGCTGGGGATCGCGGGCGTCGAGGGCGCCGGCGAGGATGCGTTCATCGCGCGCGCGCGGCACCTCGACGCGTTGCGCATCGCCGCGCGCGCGCTCGCCGCCGCCGCCGCGCATCTCGACGTCGAAAAGCCGCCGCTCGAGCTGTACGCCGAGGAGTTGCGTGAAGCGCAGAACGCGCTGGCGTCGGTCACCGGCGCCTTTTGCGCCGACGACCTCCTCGGCGTGATCTTCTCGCGCTTTTGCATCGGCAAGTAGGCGCCCGCGAACGCCGCCGGGGAGCGCCCCGGGTTTCCCGGAGTCGCCACCCAGGCGTTGTTCGCGGTATCGTTGCATCACGACGCGTGCAAGGCGGCCCTCGCCCCGCCGGGCGCAACGGCCACGACGCACGTCGACCCAGGAGGCCTTCCCGATGAGTTCCCCCCGTTTCCGGACCGCTGCCCTCGCCGCGGCCGCCGCGCTGGTGTTCGCACTTCCCGCCCACGCCCTCGACCAGATGAGGGTGATGATCCCGGCCGGGCCGGGCGGGGGTTTCGACCAGACCGGTCGCAATCTCGGAGCCGCCATGCAGGCCGCCGGATCGGTCAAGGGGATCCAGTACGACAACAAGGGCGGCGCCGGCGGCGCGATCGGGCTCGCCCAGTTCATCACGACCAGCAAGGGTGATCCGAACGCGCTGTTCGTGGCCGGAATGGTCACCGTCGGCGCGACCCACATGAACAAGAGCCCGGTGTCGCTCGCGAACGTCGTCCCGATCGCGCGGCTCACGGCGGAGACGGAAGCGCTCGTCGTCAACGCGTCGTCGCCGATCAAGAACGCGAAGGACCTCGTCGCCGCGCTCAAGGCCAATCCCGGCGCGGTCAGCTTCGCCGGCGGCTCCGCCGGTGGCACCGACCACATCCTCGCGGGGCTGATCACCAAGGAAGCGGGGGTCGATCCCTCGAAGGTCAACTACGTCCCCTTCACGAGCGGCGCCGAGGCGGTCGCGGCGGTGCTGGGCGGCCAGGTGTCGGTGGGCGTGTCGGGCATCGGCGAGTTCGCGCAGCACATCAAGTCCGGCCGCGTGCGCGCGATCGCCGTGTCGTCGGGCGCGCGCATCCCCGGCGTCGACATCGCGACGCTGAAGGAGCAGGGCGTCAACGTCGAGCTCGTCAACTGGCGCGGGGTCTGGGGCGCGCCCGGCATCACGCCCGACCAGCGCAAGGCGCTGCTCGGGGCGGTGGAGGCGGGCATCGCGAACGCCAAGTGGAAGGAAACACTCGAGAAGCTCGATTGGACGTCCTTCGTTCTGACGGGCGACGCGTTCGGGACGTTCGTGGAACAGGAGGACAAGCGCGTCGGCGCGATCCTCGACGCGCTCAACCTCGGCGCGAAGAAGTAGCGTCGCGGCCCGGCGGAACGCCGCGATGGCGTCGCGCGAACGCAACGGCGCCGAGATCGCGATCTCGGCGGCCGTCGTCGCGCTCGCGCTGTTCGTGTTCGAGCAGCTTTCGTCGATCCCCGCCGACGGCGGCTATTCGGCGGTCGGTCCGCGCTTCGCGCCGATGATCGTCGGCGTAGGACTCCTCGCGATCGGATTGCTGCTGCTGCGGCAGGCGCTGACCGGCGGCTGGCGCGACATGGCGCCCGCGCCGGACGAGCCGCTGCACGGGCCGTCGTTCGCCTGGATCGCCGGCGGGCTCGCCTTGCAGATGGCGATCATCGGTGTCGTCGGCTTCACTGTCGCCTCGACGCTGTTGTTCGCGGCGGTCGCGCGCGGCTTCGGCAGCCGGCGGCCGCTGCACGACGCGATCGTCGGCGCGATCGTCGCGATCGCGGTGTTCCTGTTCTTCACGCGCGTGCTCGGGCTCTCGCTTCCCTCGAGCCCCATTCGGATCATCTGATCGGATCACCGGATGGGCGGACTGGAAGGCCTCGCGCACGGCTTCTCGATCGCGATCACCGCGGCCAACCTGTTGTGGGCGTTCGTCGGCTGCCTTCTCGGCACCGCCGTCGGCGTTCTGCCGGGTGTCGGGCCCGCGGTCACGATCGCGCTGCTGCTGCCTCTCACGACGCAGCTCGAGCCGACCTCGGCGCTCATCATGTTCTGCGGCGTCTACTACGGCGCGATGTACGGCGGGTCGACGACGTCGATCCTGCTGAACACGCCCGGAGAATCGGCGTCGATCGCGACCTCGCTCGAGGGCAACGCGATGGCGAAGCGCGGGCGTGCGGGCCCCGCGCTCGCGACCGCCGCGATCGGCTCGTTCGTCGCCGGCACGATCGCGACGATCCTCGTGACGCTCGTCGCGCCGCCGATCGCCGAGTGGGGGCTGTCGTTCGGCCCCGCGGAAAAATTCTCGCTGATCGTGCTCGCGTTCATGACGATCTCCGCGGTGCTCGGCCAATCGGCGCTGCGCGGCTTCGCGAGCCTGTTCTTCGGCCTTTTCCTCGGGCTGATCGGCACCGACGCGATGTCCGGGCAGATTCGCTTCGCGATGGGCATCCAGGAGCTCTACGACGGCATTGACGTCGTCGTCGTCGCGGTGGGATTGTTCGCGATCGGCGAGACGCTCTTCGTCGCGAGCCACGACCGGCGCGCCGTCGAGACGGTCGAGCGCATCAAGGGCTCTCTGTGGATGAGCGCGGAGGACTTCAAGCGCTCGGTCGGCCCGTGGCTGCGCGGCACCGCGATCGGATTCCCGTTCGGCACGATGCCCGCGGGCGGCGCGGAGATCCCGACGTTCCTGTCGTACGCGACCGAGAAGCGCCTCAACAAGGGTCCCGACAAGTTCGGCGAAGGCGCGATCGAGGGCGTGGCCGGTCCCGAGGCCGCGAACAACGCGTCGGTCACCGCCGCGCTGATCCCGTTGCTGACGCTCGGCCTGCCGACCTCGGCGACCGCCGCGATCATCCTCACCGGCTTCCAGCAGTACGGGATCCAGCCCGGGCCGCTCCTGTTCACGACGCAGGCCGACCTCGTCTGGGCGCTGATCGCGAGCCTCTACATCGGCAACGTGATGCTGCTGGTGCTGAACCTGCCGATGGCGGGCGTGTGGGCGCGCCTCCTGACGATCCCGCGGCCGATGCTCTACGCGGGGATCGTCGTGTTCGCGACGATCTCCGCGTACGGGATGCGCAACTCGTGGTTCGACCTCTTCCTGCTCGCGTTCTTCGGCCTGGTCGGCTACGCGATGAAGCGCTGGGACATCCCGGTCGCACCGTGCCTCGTCGCGATGATCCTGGGACCGCGTGCCGACACCGAATTGCGGCGCGCGCTGCAGATCAGCCAGAGCGACTTCTCGGTGTTCTTCACGCGTCCGATCTCGGCCGCGCTCCTCGCCATCGCGCTCGCGCTCGTCGTCGTGCCCGCGGCGATGCGCTGGCGCGCGAGCCGCCGCGCGCGCGCCAACGCCCCGACCGCCTGACGATGCCGCGCGCGGCGAACGAGCGCCTCGCGCGCGTGGGGCGCTGGGCGCTGACGCTCGCGCTCGGCGCGCTCGCCGGATGGGGATGCGCGAGGCTCCACACGCCGATCCCGTGGATGCTGGGCCCGCTGTTCTCGATCGCGCTCCTGCGCATGATCGGCGCGCCGCTCGCGGTGCCGCTGCCGGTGCGCTACGCCGGCCAGTGGATCATCGGGACCTCGCTCGGCCTGTACTTCACGCCGCACGTCGTCCACCTGGTGGCGGGGCTCTGGTACCTGCTCGTCGCCGGCGCGATCTTCGCCATCGGGCTCGGCTACGTCTCGGGCCTCGCGCTTTCGCGCCTGACCGGGCTCGACAAGACCACCGGGATCTTTGCGAGCGTCCCGGGCGGCGCGGCCGAGATGTCGATCCTCGGCGAGCGTTTCGGCGGGCGCGTCGACATGATCGCGGCGGCGCAGAGCCTTCGCATCCTCATCGTCGTGGCGATCGTGCCCACCGCGATCACGGCGCTGGGCGTCCACGGCGCCGACGTCTACGAGCCCGGCGCGAAGACCTTCGTGGCGACCGGTTTCGCGATGCTGCTGATGGCCACGCTGTCGGGCGGGCTCGTTTTCCAGGCGATCGGCCTGCCCAATGCCTTCGTCCTGGGCGCGCTCGCGGTCGCCATCCCGATGACCGCTGTCGAGATCGACCTGTCGTCGATGCCCACGCTGGCGTCGAACGCCGGCCAGCTCTTCATCGGTTGCGCGCTCGGCGCGCGCTTCGGCCCGGATTTCGTGTCGCGGGCGCACCGCTTCGTCGCCGCGGTCGCCGTCGCGGTCGTGCTGTCGATCGCGTTGTCGGCGGCGTTCGGCGTCAGTCTCGCCTGGGCGTCGGGCCAGCAGCCGGCGACGCTCGTGCTCGGCAACGCGCCGGGCGGCATCGCCGAGATGTGCATTACCGCCAAGGTGCTGCAACTCGGCGTGCCGCTCGTCACCGCATTCCACGTGACGCGGCTGGTCGTGCTGCTGCTCGCGACGCCGCTCGTGTTCGTGCGCGCGCGTCGGTGGTACCGCGCGCGCGGCAGCAAGCGCGACCCGTGAGCTGGAATCCGCGGCGCTATCTCGAGTTCGCCGACCATCGGCTGCGTCCGGCGATGGATCTCCTCGCGCGCGTCATCGCGGATGCGCCGCACTCGGTTGTCGATCTCGGATGCGGCGCGGGCAACGTGACGCGGTTGCTCGCGCAGCGATGGCCGGACGCGGACATCGCCGGCATCGATAACTCGGCCGCGATGCTCGAGCGCGCGCGAGCGACGATGGCCGGCGCAGCGCGCGTGCGCTTCGAGGAACGCGACCTCGCCTCGTGGACGCCCGCCGCACCGGTCGACGTCGTCTACAGCAACGCCGCGCTGCACTGGCTCGGCGGCCACGCGACGCTGTTCCCCCGCCTGGTCGCGGCGCTCGCTCCGGGCGGAACGCTGGCGGTGCAGATGCCGAGGAACTTCGACGCGCCCTCGCACCGCGCGGTCGCCGAAGTGGCGCGAAGCGAGCGCTGGCGATCGCGCATCGGCGATCTCGTGCGCGAGGCGCCGGTCGCCGCGCCCGAGCAGTACCTGCGCTGGCTGGCGGCGGATGCCGCGAGCGTCGACGCCTGGGAAACCATCTACCTGCAACGCCTTTCGCCGCGTGACGACGGCGAGCATCCGGTCGTCGCGTTCGTCTCGGGCACCTGGCTCGTGCCCTATTTCGACCGTCTCGAGGGCGATCCCGCGGCACGCGAAGCGTTCCTCGCCGACTATCGCGCGTGCATCGCTCGCGCCTTTCCGCTGGAGCGGGACGGGACGACGTTGTTTCCATTCCGGCGGCTGTTCGTCGTCGCGACGCGGGCAGCAGCAGCCTGATCGCGGCACGGGGATTCGTCAGGCGCGGAGTGCCTGTCCTGCGCGGCGCAACCGCGATTGGTCAGGCCATTGGTCCAACCGATTCGCGCCTGCGACGGCGCGCGTCGCGTGCTAGATTCGCTCGACGCGCGCGCGACCCGAGGCATCGGGCCCGCCTTCGATCACGTTACGAGGCCGTCTTTGGTCGCGATGAACCAACCCGAGAACCTGACCACGCTCGCCGCGTCGGTCGCCGCCCCCGCCACCGTGCGACATCCGCGCCTCCTGGGGTGGGTGCGCGAGATCGCCGCCCGCACGAAGCCCGCGCGCATCGTCTGGTGCGACGGCGGCCAGGACGAGTACGACGCGCTGTGCGAAGCGATGGTCGCGTCGGGCATGCTCGTGCGGCTGAATCCCGCGAAGCGACCGCGGAGCTTTCTCGCGCGCTCGGTTCCCTCGGATGTCGCGCGCGTCGAGGAGCGCACGTTCATCTGCAGCGAGCGCGAGGACGATGCCGGTCCGACCAACCACTGGCGCGATCCGCGCGGGATGCGCGCGACGCTCGAGGACCTGTTCGACGGTGCGATGCGAGGGCGGACGCTCTACGTCGTGCCGTTCTCGATGGGGCCGATCGGCAGCCCCATCTCGCAGGTGGGCGTCGAGATCACCGACAGCCCGTACGTCGTCGCCAGCATGCGCATCATGGCGCGCATGGGCCGTGCGGTGGTCGAGCACCTCGGCACCGACGGCGCGTTCGTGCCTTGCGTGCATTCGGTCGGCGCGCCGCTCGCGCCCGGCGAGCGCGACAGCGCATGGCCTTGCAATCCCGAGCACAAGTACATCGTGCATTTCCCCGAGACGCGCGAGATCTGGTCGTACGGCTCCGGTTACGGCGGCAACGCGCTGCTCGGCAAGAAATGCCTCGCGCTGCGCATCGCGTCCGTGATGGGACGCGACGAGGGCTGGCTCGCGGAGCACATGCTGATCCTCGGGGTCACGCCGCCCGCCGGCGAGAAGCGCTACGTCGCGGCGGCGTTCCCGAGCGCGTGCGGAAAGACCAATTTCGCGATGCTGATCCCGCCCGCCGGATTCGAAGGCTGGAAGGTGACGACGGTCGGCGACGACATCGCGTGGATCAAGCCGGGACCCGACGGGTACTTTCGCGCGATCAATCCGGAAGCGGGCTACTTCGGTGTCGCGCCGGGGACCTCGTACGCGTCGAATCCCAACGCGATGGACACGCTTCGCGCGAACGTGATCTTCACCAACGTCGCGCTGACCGACGACGGCGACGTCTGGTGGGAAGGGATGACCGAGACTCCGCCCGCGCACCTGATCGACTGGCAGGGGCAGGACTGGACGCCCGGCTGCGGGCGCAAGGCGGCGCACCCCAATGCGCGGTTCACGGCGCCGGCCACGCAGTGCCCTTCGCTGGATCCCGGCTGGGACGATCCCGCCGGCGTTCCGATCTCGGCGTTCGTCTTCGGCGCGCGGCGCTCGGACACGATGCCGCTGGTCGTCGAGGCCGCGACCTGGGAGGCCGGCGTGTACCTCGCGGCGACGATGGGCTCGGAAACGACGGCGGCCGCCGCGGGCGCGATCGGCGAAGTGCGACGGGATCCTTTCGCGATGCTCCCGTTCTGCGGCTACCACGTCGGCGATTATTTCGGGCACTGGCTCGCCATGGGTCGCGCCGTAACCCATCCGCCGAAGATCTTCGGGGTGAACTGGTTCCGGAAGGACGCCGCAGGCAAGTTCGTCTGGCCGGGGTTCGGACAGAACATGCGCGTGCTGAAATGGATCGTCGAGCGTTGCGCGGGCACGGCGCACGGGGTGGCCACCCCGCTCGGCACCGCTCCGGCGTTCGACGATCTCGACTGGTCGGGATTGCCGAACGCGAGCGCGCGGTTCGAGGCGGCGACCTCGATCGACCGGGGCGCATGGCAGCGCGAGCTGTTGGCCCACGACGAACTGTTTGCGCGCGTCGGCGATAAACAGCCGGAGGCGTTGGCAGCCGAGAGGCGTGGCCTTGGGCGCCGTCTGACGGCCTGATTCAAGATAGTAAGTACCGACTTTCACAACGGCGCCTACGGGCGCCGTTATGCTTTACCACGTCGCTTGCAAGCGAAAACGTCCGGATGCAGGGCCGCCAGCGCCGACAGGTAACGCTCCCACGGAATCGGTAACCCTCTCGGTGTTTCACGTGGAACGCCGCGTTGGCGGACTTGCCCGTCCGCACGGATTCCGTGATCTCGCCGCCCCACGCATTGCTACGCCAGCTTGCGGACGGCCAAGCCCGGACCGAAGCGAGACCGCCGCGAGGATCGGACGAGCGGGATCCCTTTGGACGTTCCGGCGAGGCGTCCAAGACCACTCGACTTCGTCTCCGCATTGACTGCGGCGTGCCGTACAAGGACCACCTTCCAGGACGGCAGCATTTGGCCTCGACCAAACCGGCGCAGGACATTGCTCATGCCCCCCGGTACCCTCGCCGACCGCGGTGACCTGGAACAGGTGGCGATCGAACGGCGCGCGGGAGCCGGGCGCGTCGCCGAAGAGGGCGCACTGCCACGGACACCTGTTTACCCTTCCCCGGATTTGAGCTCGCAACGATGCTCACTGGGCGAACTCCCGTTACGTGGGCGATGACTGTCGAAAGGGGTGCCGGCGGTTCAGGGGCGTTCCCGAAAATTCAGGCGACCGCGTTCAGAAAGTCCCCCATCCCGGATTCGGCCTGGTGTCGGTCCGCGGCTGGGATTCACTACGCTTCGAATCGCGCGTGCATTCCTGGGCACACCCGAACGCTGGCGCGGAACGCCACTCGATCCGTCGGCCATGAGCACCAGCCGCTTCCGTTACCACCGGAACAGCACGCAGACACCGGCGAAGAAAGGACGGGGGCGTTAAGAGGGCAAAGAAGTTTGGGGCGTTTCACGTGAAACGTAACGCAGGCGCGCTTTCGGCACCACGTACATTCGCGTAGAATGTGGGGGAATCGCTACGGCGGAACATTACTAGAACATGTTTTAAATCATGGACTTCGGACAACGCTTTGCGGTGATCATCGTAGGGGGCGGCCATGCCGGCACCGAGGCGGCGCTCGCGTCGGCCCGGACCGGCGCTTCGACGCTGCTGCTGACGCACAGCATCGAGACGCTGGGCCAGATGTCCTGCAACCCGTCGATCGGCGGCATCGGCAAAGGGCATCTCGTCCGGGAGGTCGACGCGATGGGCGGCGCGATGGCGATCGCCACCGACGAGGCCGGGATCCAGTTCCGGACGCTGAACGCCAGCAAAGGGCCGGCAGTCCGTGCGACCCGCGCGCAAGCGGACCGCCTGCTCTACAAAGCCGCGATCCGACGACGACTCGAGAGCCAGCCGAACCTCACGCTGTTCCAGCAGGCGGTCGACGAGCTGATCGTCGAAGGCGATCGCGTCACCGGCGTCGTCACGCAGATCGGGCTGCGCTTCCTCGCCGATGCGGTCGTGCTGACGACCGGCACGTTCCTGTCGGGCCTGATCCACGTCGGCATGAAGCAGGTCGAGGCGGGCCGCGCGGGCGAACCGCCCGCCAAAAAGCTCGGCGCTGCGCTGCGCGAGCGCGATCTCCCGGTCGGGCGCCTCAAGACAGGCACGCCACCGCGCCTCGACGGCCGCACGATCGACTTCGATGCGCTCGAGGTTCAGCCGGGCGACGATCCCGCGCCGGTGTTCTCGTTCATGGGCGACCGGACGATGCATCCGGCGCAGTTGCCGTGCTGGATCACGCACACGAACGAGGCGACGCACGCGATCATCCGCGGCGGGCTCGATCGCTCGCCGCTCTACGCGGGCGTCATCGAAGGCGTCGGACCGCGCTACTGCCCGTCGATCGAGGACAAGGTCGTGCGGTTCGCGGGCCGCACGTCGCACCAGGTGTTCCTCGAGCCCGAGGGCCTGACGACGCACGAGATCTATCCGAACGGCGTATCGACATCGCTGCCGTTCGATGTTCAGCTGGCGCTGGTGCGCACGCTGCGCGGATGCGAGCGCGCGCACATCCTGCGTCCCGGCTACGCGATCGAGTACGACTACGTCGACCCGCGCGCGCTGCATGCGACGCTCGAGACCAAGTCGATGCGCGGACTCTTCTTCGCGGGACAGATCAACGGCACGACCGGCTACGAGGAAGCGGCCGCGCAGGGGCTGCTCGCGGGTCTGAATGCGGCGCGGCATGCGCGTGGGCAGGAAGGCTGGAGCCCGCGGCGCGACGAAGCGTATCTCGGCGTGCTCGTCGACGATCTCATCACGCGCGGCGTCTCGGAGCCGTACCGGATGTTCACCTCGCGTGCCGAATACCGGTTGCAGCTGCGCGAGGACAACGCGGACCTGCGGCTCACCGAGCACGGCCGGGATCTCGGGCTCGTCGACGACGCGCGGTGGAATGCGTACGCGCGAAAGCGCGACGCGGTCGCGCGCGAGCTCGAGCGCATGAAGTCGACGCACGTGAATCCCGCCGTCGTCGCGCGCCACGAGATCGAGCGCGTCGTCGGCGCGCCCCTCGAACAGTCGCACACGCTGGACGCCCTGCTGCGCCGCCCCGCCGTCGATTACGCGACGCTGATGACGCTGCCCGGCGCGGGGCCCGCGGTCGACGATCCCGCGGTGGCCGAGCAGGTCGAAGTGTCGATCAAGTACGCGGGCTACATCGAGCGGCAGAAAGACGAGATCGCGCGGACGCTTTCGCACGAGGAGACGCGGCTGCCGCGCGATCTCGACTACCGGACCGTGCGCGGCCTGTCGAACGAGGTGCAGCAGCGGCTCAACCATCAGCGTCCCGACACGATCGGGCAGGCCGGGCGGATGCAGGGGATCACGCCCGCGGCCGTGTCGCTGCTGCTCGTGCACCTGAAGCGCGGATTCGGCTCGGAGAACGCGGCGTGACGCGCGCAACGCGGATGCGCGCATGAGCGCGGCGGTGGGCGACACGTTCGATCTCGCGCGCGGCGTCGAGCGCCTTGGCGTCGCGCTGCCGGTGGGCGGCGCGGAACGGCTAGCGGCCTATCTCGCGCTCCTCGCGAAGTGGAATCGAACCTACAACCTGACGGCGATCCGCGAGCCCGAGCGCATGGTGACGCACCACGCGCTCGATTCGCTCGCCGTCGTCCCTCTTTTGCCGGCGCAGCCGGGCTTGCGCGTGCTCGACGTCGGCAGCGGCGGAGGATTGCCGGGCATCCCGATCGCGATCGCGCGCCCCGATGCGCACGTCGCGCTCGTCGACGCGAACGGCAAGAAGGCGACCTTCCTCGCGCAGGCGGCGATCGAGCTGCCGCTCGCGAACGCCGTCGCGGTGGCGGCGCGCGTCGAGGAATACGCGCCCGCCCTGGCGTTCGACGTCGTGATCTCGCGCGCGTTCGCGGATCTCGCGACGTTCGCGCGCCTCGCGCGAAAGCACGTCGCGCCGGGCGGCGCGCTCTACGCGATGAAAGGCGTGCATCCGGACGAGGAGCTCGCCGAGCTCGACGACGACATCGAGGTCGTCGCGACGCGGCGGCTCGACGTGCCCGGCCTCGACGGCTCGCGCCACCTGATCGTGATGCGCGTGCGATGACGCGCATCATCGCGATCGCCAACCAGAAAGGCGGCGTCGGCAAGACGACCACCGCGGTCAACCTCGCGGCGAGCCTTGTCGCGATGAACCGCCGCGTGCTGCTCGTCGACCTCGACCCGCAGGGGAACGCGACGACCGGCTCTGGCATCGACAAGCGAGCGCTCGACGCGACCGTCTACCAGGTGCTGCTCGGCGAGCGGAAGATCGCCGACGTGCGCGTCACGTCGCCGACGGGCGGCTTCGATCTCGTCCCGTCGAATCGCGAGCTGGCCGGCGCCGAGGTCGAGCTCGTCGACCTGCCGGAACGTGAAACACGCCTCAAAACCGCGCTGGCGGAGGCGCTGTCGCAGATGAAGCTCGCGATCGGCGAAGTGGAGGGCGAGTACGACTTCATCCTGCTCGACTGCCCGCCGTCGCTGTCGCTGCTGACGCTCAACGGCCTGTGCGCCGCCGACAGCGTGTTGATCCCGATGCAGTGCGAGTACTACGCGCTCGAAGGCTTGTCGGACCTCGTGCAGACGGTGAAGAAGGTGCGTGCGCACCTCAATCCGGCCCTCGAGATCGAAGGGTTGCTCCGCACGATGGTCGATCCGCGCAACACGCTCGCGCAGAACGTCGCCGCCGAGCTCGAGAAGCATTTCGGCGAGAAGCTCTACCGCACCGTCGTCCCGCGCAACATCCGGCTCGCCGAGGCGCCGTCGCACGGCGTGCCGGTGCTGAAGCTCGAATTGCAGTCGAAGGGCGCGCAGGCGTACCTCGCGCTCGCGGGCGAGATGCTGCGACGCATGGAGGCGCGTCCCGCATGATTCGACCCAAAGGACTCGGCCGCGGGCTCGACGCGTTGCTCGCGGGCAGCGACGATGCCGCGCCGTCGAAGGAAGCGCTGCGGACGCTCGCGATCGACCGGCTGATGCCCGGGCGCTACCAGCCGCGCACGCGGATGGACGATGCGTCGCTCGCCGAGCTCGCCGACTCGATCCGCGAGCAGGGCGTGATGCAGCCGATCCTCGTGCGTCCGGTCGAAGGCGGGCGCTTCGAGATCATCGCCGGCGAGCGTCGCTGGCGCGCCGCACAGAAGGCCGGCTTGCGCGAGGTGCCCGCGCTCGTGAAATCGGTGCCCGACCAGGCCGCGCTGGCGCTCGCGCTGATCGAGAACATCCAGCGCGAGGACCTGAACCCGATCGAGGAGGCGCAAGGTCTCAAGCGGCTCGTCGAGGAATTCGGCATCACCCACGAAGCCGCCGCGAAAGCGGTCGGACGCTCGCGCAGCGCGGTGACGAACCTCCTGCGCCTCACGCAGTTGCCGAAGCCGGTGCAGGACTACGTGCTCGACGGCGCGATCGACATGGGGCACGCGCGTGCGCTGCTCGCGCTGCCGGCCGCGCAACAGACCGGGGTCGCGACCCGCGTCGTCAACGGCGGGTTGTCGGTGCGCGAGACCGAGCGTCTCGTGCACGGACTCCTCAACCCCGCGAAGCGCGCCGCGCGGCGCCGTGCGCACGCACGCGACGCCGACACGATCCGCCTCGAGAACGAGATCGCCGAGGCGCTCGGCGCGAAGGTCGCGATCGAGGCGAAGCAGGGCGGCAAGGGTCGCCTGGTGATCGCGTACTCGAGCCTCGAGCAGCTCGACGGGATCGTGACGAAGCTCAAGGGATCGTAAGCGTCACGACGCCAACCGGTCGGCATCGTGCCGACTGCAACCGAACGACGAGCTTGGGCCAGGAGGTCGACCTGCTGGCTTCGCTGCTTGCGCCGGCGAACGCGCCCGCGCAGGGCGCGAGCGATCAGGGCGCGCGCCATGCGACTCGGCGCAGGCGCTTCCGTTGCGCCGGGTTTCGCGCATCGCGCGCCCGACACTCGATCGCGCCGCCCAAAGCGACCGAAGCGACCGCGCGTCCACGGGCGGCGCGGCGATGTGCGCCGAAGCCACGACGTCGGCCGACGCCGCTCGACCGCGCCGCCCGAAAGCTCAACCCAGCTGCTTCAGCATCGTCTCCGCGTCCGATACCTCGAACTTCCCCGGCGCCTCGATGTTGAGCGCCTTCACGACGCCGTCGTCGACGAGCATCGAGAAGCGCTGCGCGCGCATCCCCATCCCGCGCGCGGTGAGGTCGAGCCCGAGGCCGAGCGCCTTCGTGTAATCGGCGCTCCCGTCGGCGAGCATCCGAACCTTGTCGCCGGTGTGCTGGTCGCGCGCCCAGGCGCCCATCACGAACGCGTCGTTGACGGACAGGCACGCGATCGTGTCGACGCCCTTGGCTTTCAGCTTGTCGTAGTTGTTCAGGTAGGACGGCACGTGCTTGGCCGAGCAGGTGGGCGTGAAGGCTCCGGGAAGCCCGAACACGACGACCTTCTTGTGGCGCGTCAGGTCCTCGACCTTGACCGCGTTGGGTCCGATCGAGCAGCCATCCTTCTCGACCTCGTGGTATTCCATCAGCGTTCCGGCGGGAAGCCTGTCGCCGACCTTGATCGTCATGGTCCGGTTCTCCGTGCAGGGGGGTTGGGGTCCGGGCCGAACAGGCCAGGGCCGCGGGACACCCGAGCATCGCAGCGACCCGGCGGAAGATCAACCCCGCCGGTTGCGGGGGCGCACGGCTCGGGGTAGCTTGGACGCCCCGACCGGCCCGCGCGGCGCTTCCGACGCCCGGACCCGTCGTCCTCCCAAGTTTCGCCCGTTGCGCCAGGAGACCCGCATGCCCGCCACGCCCCGCCCCGCTGCCCGCCGCGTCACGTTGCTCGTCGCGACGCGCAAAGGGCTGTGGACGCTGTCGAGCGACGCGGCACGCAGCCGCTGGACGCTCGGCGGACCACGCTTCCTCGGCCACAACGTGCATCACGCGATGGTGGATCCGCGCGACGGCAAGCACTGGCTCGCCGCGGCGCGCACCGGCCACCTCGGTCCGACCGTGTTCCGATCGACCGACCGCGGGCGCACCTGGAGCGAGGCGTCGAAACCGCCTGCGTTCAAGTCCGGCGCCGGACGGAGCGTCGACCACACGTTCTGGCTCACGCCCTGCCATGCGGGAGAACCGGGCGCCTGGTACGCCGGAACCTCGCCGCAGGGCCTGTTCCGCTCGAACGACGGCGGGGCGACCTGGAGCGGCGTCGCGGGATTCAACGAGAACCCGGAGCGCAAGGCGTGGTGCGGTGGCGACCAGGACGGGACTCCCGACGGGCCGAAAATGCATTCGATCCTCGTCGATCCGCGCGACGCGAGGCACCTGTACATCGGGATGTCGAGCGGCGGCGTGTTCGAGTCGGTCGACGGCGGTGCGGATTGGAAACCGCTCAACCACGGCGTGCGCGCCGACTTCCTGCCTCAGCCCACGCCCGAGTTCGGCCACGATCCGCATTGCGTGCGCTTCGCGGGCGCGAACCCGGACCGCTTGTACCAGCAGAACCATTGCGGCCTCTACCGGCTCGACCGACCGTCGACCGACTGGCAGGACATCGGGGACGGAATGCCGAAGTCGATCGGCGCCGTCGGGCTGCCGCTCGTTGCCCATCCGCGCGACCCCGACACCGCGTGGATCTTCCCGATGGACAGTACCGACGTGTGGCCGCGCATTTCACCCGGCGGGCGGCCTGCCGCGTACCGGACGCTCGACGGTGGACGCACCTGGCGGCGCCAGGACAAGGGCTTCCCGAAAACGCAGGCGTGGTTCACGGTCAAGCGCCAGGCGTTGACGATCGACGACCGAGAGCCGGTGGGGCTCTACATCGGCAACACGTCGGGCGAGGTGTGGGGCAGCCGCGACGAGGGGCGCACCTGGCGTTGCCTCGCGCGCCACCTGCCGCAGATCCACGCGATCGAGGCGGCGGTCGCGTGACGCGGACCGCTTCCGACGAGGCGTCGATGATCGCGCGCTACCGCGTGACGATCCCGTCGCCGCTGCGTTCGTACACGCGCGGGCACGAAGAGGTCATCGTCACGCTGCCCGAGCTCTCGCGCGACCATGGCCCGCCGCTTCGCGCGATCATCGCGGCGCTGGATTCTTCGTTCCCCGGCATCCGCTTCCGGATGGTCGACGAGCAGGGGAAGCTGCGGCCGCATATCGCAGTCTTCGTCGGCCCGCGTGCCGTGCGCGATCTCGCGACGCCGGTCCCACCCGACACCGAGGTGATGATCGTCGCGGCGCTTTCGGGCGGCTGACCGAGCCGGGACCGGCAGCGAGGCACCGGTCGAACGGGCGTTCTTCGCGCATTTCGAATGCACGGCCCCCGGGCGTCGCAAGGCGTTGCGCCGCAACAATTTCTTGATCGTTGACGGTGCGCGACAGTACAATCCGAAGGTTTGCTCGGTTCGCCGGCTAGCGCCTGTCGAGGGCGCCGGCGTGACACCCCCGCTCAAGTCCAAGCCGATCCGCAAGGCACTCGCCTGGCAGGCGCTCGCGACGGTCGCGATCGCCGCCGGCGCGGGCCTGTGGGCCGGCGGCCACGCGGCGCTCTCCGCGGCGTTGGGCGGGCTGGTCACGCTGTCCTCGACCGTCGTGTACGCGTTCGTGCTGGGAATCGGGCCGAAGGCTTCCGCCGACGCCGCCGTCGTGACGATGCTGCGCGCGGAGGGAGCGAAGATCCTCGTGATCATCCTCCAGCTGTGGCTGGTGCTCGCGACGTACAGGGACGTCGTGCAGGCGGCGCTGTTCGCCGCGTTCGCGATCACGGTTTTGCTGTTCAGCACGGCGCTGCTGGCGCGCGACGAGTAGACGAAAGAGCATTCGATGGCGGCCGAGACCGAACTCACCCCGACCTCGTACATCCAGCACCACCTGTCCTTCCTGACGAAGTCGGTGGGCGAAGGCGGATTCTGGACGATCAACGTCGACACGCTGGTAACGACGTTGATCCTGGGCGTGCTGTGCTTCGGCTTCATGTGGTGGATCACCCGCAAGGCCAGCGCGGGCGTGCCTTCGAAGACGCAGGCGTTCGTCGAGCTCGCCGTCGAGTTCGTCAACGACCAGGTGAAGAGCGTCTACCAGGGCGAGAGCAAGATGGTCGCGCCGCTCGCGCTGACGACGTTCGTGCTCGTGCTGTTCATGAACGCGATGGACTTCCTGCCGGTCGACATCATGGCGTGGATCTACGAGCACGTGTTCCACCAGCACAACTGGCGCGGCGTTCCGACCGCCGACGTGAACACGACGTTCGCGCTCGCGCTGTCGGTTTTCGCGCTGATGATCTACTACAGCGTGAAGGTCAAGGGGCTCGGCGGCTGGATGCACGAGCTCTTCTGCTCGCCGTTCGGCGCGAACCCGCTCCTCTGGCCCGCGAACCTGCTGTTCAACCTGGTCGAGTACATCAGCAAGCCGCTCTCGCACAGCCTGCGGCTGTACGGGAACATGTACGCGGGCGAGATCATCTTCCTGCTGCTCGGCATGTGGGCGGCCACCGGGCTCGTCGGCGTGATCGTGGGCGCGTTCCTGCACCTCGGCTGGTCGATCTTCCACATCCTGATCGTCGTGCTGCAGGCCTACATCTTCATGATGCTGACCATCGTGTACATCGCGATGGCGCACGAGCACCACTGATTGCGCTAACTCCACATCGCGGGCTTCCGCGAGAACGAAAGGACAACACGAGATGGACCCGAAACTGCAACTGCTCGCCATGATCCAGGCCTACACCAGCGTGGGCATCGGCCTCATCATCGGCCTCGGCGCGCTCGGCGCGTGCGTCGGCGTCGGCATCATGTGCTCGCGGTTCCTCGAGGGCGCGGCGCGCCAGCCCGAGCTCATGCCGCAGCTGCAGACCAAGGTGTTCCTGCTCCTCGGCCTGATCGACGCCTCGTTCATCATCGGCGTGGGCCTCGCGATGCTGTTCGCGTTCGGCAATCCGCTGCTCGCCGTCATTCCCCGATAACCGCGACCGACCGTCGCCCGAGGGCACCGAAGGAAGCCGTCATGGACATCAACCTGACGCTGATCATGCAGGCGGTGGCGTTCGCCGCTTTCATCCTGTTCACCGCGAAGTTCGTGTGGCCGCCGCTGATGGGCGCGATCGACGCGCGACGCAAGACGATCGCCGACGGGCTGGCCGCTGGCGAGCAGGGCCGCCAGAACCTGGCGACGTCCGAGAAGCGCGTGGCCGACCTGATGGCGGACGCGAAGGGCAGGGCCGCGGAAATCGTCGCGCAGGGCGAGAAATTCCGCTCGGAGACGATCGAGCACGCGAAGGTCGACGCGAAGGCCGAGGCCGAACGCATCGTCGCCGCCGCGAAAGCCGCGATCGAGCAGGAGGTCGCGCGCGCCAAGGAGTCGCTGCGCAATTCGGTCGCGACCCTCGCGGTCGCCGGTGCCGAGCAGATCCTGAAGCGCGAAGTCGACCCGAAGGCGCACGCCGACCTGCTGCGCGACATCCAGCGGCAGCTCTGACGCGAGCGCCGACCCCGAGCCATGGCCGAACTGTCCACGATCGCGCGACCCTATGCCGAGGCGGCGTTCGACCTCGCGCGCGAGAAGCACGCGTTTCCCGCGTGGTCGCGCATGCTGTCGCTCGTCGCGTCGGTCGCCACCGATGCGCGGATGCGCGAGGCTCTCGCCAACCCGGAGCTCGACGACGCCGGGAAGGAATCCCTGTTCCTCTCGGTGACCGGCGACGCGCTCGACGCGGATGCGAAGAGCTTCGTGCGCGTGCTGGTCGAGGCCGACCGCATCGGGCTCGCGCGCGAGATCGCCGAGATCTACGAGAAGCGCCGCAACGCGGCCGAGGGCGTCGCGCGCGCGACGATCGAGAGCGCGATGCCGGTGTCCGCCGACGAGCTCGCGAAGCTCGTCGCGGCGCTCGAGCGAAAGTTCGGCCTCAAGGTCGAAGCGACCGTGAAGGTGGTTCCTGCGCTGATCGGCGGTGCGCGCATCACGGTGGGCGACACCGTGATCGACGACTCGGTGCAAGGGAAGCTCGCCACGATGAAGAATCAACTGACGGCTTGAACCGCAAGCCGTACCCGAGAGGCATGTCATGCAACTGAACCCCTCCGAAATCAGCGAACTCATCAAGGCGAAGATCCAGAACCTGGACACGGGCGCGCAGACGCGCACGCAGGGGACGGTCGTCTCGGTCACCGACGGCATCTGCCGGATCCACGGGCTCTCGGATGCGATGCAGGGCGAGATGCTCGAGTTCCCGAACAACACGTTCGGCCTCGCGCTCAACCTCGAGCGCGACTCGGTCGGCTCGGTGGTGCTCGGCGCCTACGAGCACATCACCGAGGGCGACACCGTCAAGTGCACCGGGCGCATTCTCGCGGTGCCGGTCGGCCCCGAGCTGATCGGCCGCGTCGTCAACTCGCTCGGCGAGCCGATCGACGGCAAGGGCCCGGTCAACGCGAAGATGACCGACGTGATCGAGAAGGTCGCGCCGGGCGTCATCGCGCGCCAGTCGGTCAACCAGCCGGTGCAGACCGGATTGAAGTCGATCGACGCGATGGTGCCGGTCGGCCGCGGCCAGCGCGAGCTCATCATCGGCGACCGCCAGACCGGCAAGACGGCGGTCGCGGTCGACACGATCATCAACCAGAAGGGCAAGGACCTCACCTGCGTCTACGTCGCGATCGGGCAGAAGGCCTCGACGATCGCGAACGTCGTGCGCAAGCTCGAGGAGACCGGCGCGATGGCGTACACGATCGTCGTGGCGGCCACGGCGTCGGAATCCGCGGCGATGCAGTACATCGCGCCGTACGCGGGCTGCACGATGGGCGAGTACTTCCGCGACCGCGGCGAGGACGCGCTCATCATCTACGACGATCTCACCAAGCAGGCCTGGGCGTACCGGCAGGTCTCGCTCCTGCTGCGCCGCCCGCCGGGCCGCGAGGCGTACCCGGGCGACGTGTTCTACCTGCACTCGCGCCTCCTCGAGCGCGCGGCGCGCGTCAACGCCGACTACGTCGAGAAGTTCACGAACGGCGCCGTCAAGGGCAAGACCGGCTCGCTCACGGCGCTGCCGATCATCGAGACGCAGGCGGGCGACGTGACGGCGTTCGTGCCGACCAACGTGATCTCGATCACCGACGGCCAGATCTTCCTCGAGACCGACCTCTTCAACGCCGGCATCAGGCCGGCGATCAACGCCGGCATCTCGGTGTCGCGCGTCGGCGGCAACGCGCAGACCAAGGTCATCAAGAAGCTCGGCGGCGGCGTCCGCCTCGCGCTCGCGCAGTACCGCGAGCTCGCGGCGTTCGCGCAGTTCGCCTCCGACCTCGACGAGGCGACCCGCAAGCAGCTCGACCGCGGCCGCATGGTGACCGAGCTCATGAAGCAGCCGCAGTACTCGCCGCTGTCGGTCGCCGACCAGGCGTTGACGCTGTTCGCGGTCAATCGCGGCTCCTACGACGACGTGCCGGTCGACAAGGCGCTCGCGTTCGAGTCGGCGCTGCGCGCGTTCATGCGCAGCAAGTACGCGGCGATACACGAGCGCATCGAGACGACGAAAGACCTCACGGCCGACGACGAGAAGGCGCTGTCGGCGGCGATCGAGGACTTCAAGAAGACCGGCACGTTCTGACGCGCCCGATCTCGAGCCCCCATGCCAAGCTCCAAGGAAATCCGCGGGAAGATCAAGAGCGTGCAGAGCACGCGCAAGATCACCAAGGCGATGGAGATGGTCGCGGCCTCGAAGATGAAAAAGGCCCAGGACCGGATGCGCGCCACGCGCCCGTATGTCGAGAAGGTATTCAACATCGTGCTGCACGTGGCGAAGGCGAACACCGAGTATCGCCATCCGTTCCTCGTGCCGCGCGAGCACGTGAAGCGCGTCGGCGCCATCGTCGTCACCACCGACAAGGGCCTGTGCGGCGGCCTCAACACCAACGTGCTGCGCGCCGTCACCACCAAGCTGCGCGAGCTCGACGGCGAAGGCATCAAGGCCGAGGCGGTCGCGATCGGCAACAAGGGCTTCGGCTTCCTGAACCGCGTCGGCGCCAAGGTGGTGTCGCACGCGACCCAGCTCGGCGACACGCCGCAGCTCGAGAAGCTCATCGGCCCGGTCAAGGTGCTGCTCGACGACTACGCCGCCGGCAAGCTGAAGGCCGTCTACATCAGCTACACGCGCTTCATCAACACGATGCGCCAGGAGCCGATGATCCAGCAGCTGCTGCCGCTGTCGGACGAGCAGATGAAGCTGGAAGAAGGCAAGCACGGCTGGGACTACATCTACGAGCCCGACGCCAAGGTCGTGATCGACGAGCTGCTCGTGCGCTACGTCGAGGCGCTGGTCTACCAGGCCGTGGCCGAGAACATGGCCTCCGAGCAGTCGGCGCGCATGGTCGCGATGAAGTCGGCGACCGACAACGCCGGCAGCGTGATCGGCGAGCTGAAGCTCGTCTACAACAAGACGCGCCAGGCCGCGATCACCAAGGAACTCTCCGAGATCGTCGCGGGTGCTGCCGCTGTCTAGCGGCCCCGACGAACGGTTCGACAGATTTGGATTGAAGGAAACAGAACATGGCTGACATGCAAACCGCCGCCGCCGCGCAGGGCAAGATCGTCCAGTGCATCGGTGCCGTCGTCGACGTGGAATTCCCGCGCGACAAGATGCCCAGGATCTACGACGCGCTGAAGATGGAAGGGACGAGCCTCACCCTCGAGGTGCAGCAGCAGCTCGGCGACGGCGTCGTCCGCACGATCGCGCTCGGTGCCTCCGACGGCTTGCGCCGCGGCATGGTGATCAACAACACCGGCGCGCCGATCTCGGTGCCGGTCGGCCCGGCGACGCTCGGCCGGATCATGGACGTGCTCGGCAACCCGATCGACGAGCGCGGCCCGGTCGACCAGTCGCTCACCGCGTCGATCCACCGCAAGCCCCCGGCGTACGACGAGCTGTCGCCGTCGCAGGACCTGCTCGAGACCGGCATCAAGGTGATCGACCTCGT
>JBDTNO010000013.1:0-30820 GCA_039933715.1 Betaproteobacteria bacterium | reverse complement strand
TGCGGATCTTGACGTCGCCGAAGCGCGTGAACAGCCAGCCGTTGCGCGCGTTGCGCGTCGGCAGCACGCAGTCGAACAGGTCGATGCCGGCGGCGACGCCTGCGACGATGTCCTCGGGCGTGCCGACACCCATCAGGTAACGCGGCCGGTCGGCGGGCAGTCGCGGCGCCGTGTGCGCGAGCATGCGCAGCATGTCCGGCTTCGGCTCGCCCACCGACAGTCCGCCGATCGCGTAGCCGTCGAAGCCGATGCCGGTCAGCGCGTCGATCGACTCGTCGCGCAGGTCCTCGTACATCCCGCCCTGCACGATGCCGAACTGGCGGTTCGGATTGCCTGCGTGCGCGTCGCGCGACCGTCGGGCCCAGCGCATCGACAGCGCCATCGATTGCGCGGCCTCGTCGCGCGACGCCGGCCACGGCGTGCATTCGTCGAACGCCATCACGATGTCGCTATCGAGCGCCCGCTGGATCGCCATCGACGTCTCGGGCGTCAGGAACAGCCGGTCGCCGTTAACCGGCGAGGCGAACGCGACTCCTTCCTCGGAGATCCTGCGCAGCGCCCCGAGGCTGAATACCTGGAAGCCGCCGGAGTCGGTGAGAAGCGGCCTTCGCCACCCCATGAAGCGGTGCAGGCCCCCATGGGCCGCGATGACGTCGGTGCCCGGCCGCAGCCACAGGTGGAACGTGTTGCCCAGAACGATCGACGCGCCGAGCGATTCGAGCTCGTCGGGCGCCATCGCCTTCACGGTGCCGTACGTGCCGACCGGCATGAACACCGGCGTCTCGACGTCGCCGTGCGCGAGCGACAAGCGCGCCCGGCGTGCGGCGCCGTCCGTCGCGAGGACGGAAAACGTCATCGGGGCGCGGTCAGGCGCGCGCCGGGCGCAGACGCGCGAGTGCGGTGGCGAGGAGCAGGAACGCGAGCGCGAACGCCGCCGCGCCGCCGGTCGCCGGGATCGGCTCGCCTTCGCCGATCCACACGTTGGAGGCGCTGAACGCGCCGTCGTTGCAGCGGATCGTGGTGACCGACCGGCCGACCGGCAGGTTCGCGCGGAAGACCGTCGAGTCGTATACGTACGTATAGGTCGACGACGAAGGGGCCGGCGGTACCAGGGTGAAGTTGCGGGAAAAGTCGGAGGGGAACGTATCCGGTCCGTTGCCGAGATTTTCGGCGTAGCTGTCGTGGGCCACGCCGTCCAGGGTGCCGATGCCCTCGAAACGTACGGGACCGCTGATCGTCAGGTGGGCGACGGCGTCAGTGAAAAAGCCCAGTTGCGTGCAGTTGAAGCCGGAGAACGAATCGTAGGTCAGCTCGCCCAGGTCGATCTTGGGTGCGCCGAGCGAAGGTCCGGCGCGACCACCGCTCGATTGGGCGGCTGCGCCGAAGGCCAGCGTGCAGGCGAGCGCCCCGACGGCGAACGACGCGAGGAACGATCGGGAACGAAGGCGAGCGGCTCCCTCGCCGGCGTTCGGGGACAGGGGATCTGCGGCGCGTGGTTGCGGCCGGTGCGGGTTCTTCAAGGTTTTGCGGGCGGGGCGCGAACGCAGGCTGCGTTCGATCCGGCCGCCATCGTGTTCCAGTTAGCCGGAAGCTTAGCGAACTTGCGGATCACTTGCCTAGCTTTCGTCAACGTTGCACATGGCATTTTCGTGGAAAAGTGGTGATTTTCCCCTCAAAACGGTGCTTTTGTCGCCGAACGGCGACGGAAGGACCCTCATTCGGGCGTTGCCAAGGCCTTTTCGAGCAGCATCGCATCCCCGTAGCTGAAGAACCGGTAGCGCTCCGCGATCGCGTGCTCGTAGGCCCGTCGGATCGGCGCGAGCCCCGCGAACGCCGCGACGAGCATCAGGAGCGTCGAGCGCGGCAGGTGGAAATTGGTCAGGAGCCGGTCGACGACGCGAAAGTGGAAGCCTGGCCGGACGAACAGGTCGGTTTCCGCGGCTCCCGGACGGAGCGCGCCCGTCGCGGCGGCCGATTCCAGCGCGCGGAGCGTCGTCGTGCCGACCGCGAGCACGCGGCCGCCCACCGCCCGCGCCTTGGAGATGGCCTCGACGGTCGCGGCCGGCACCTCGAAACGCTCGCGGTGCATGCGGTGGCGATCGAGGTCGTCGTCGCGGACCGGAAGGAAGGTCCCCGCACCGACGTGGAGCGTGATCCGCGCCAGTCGCGCGCCGCGCGCCGCGAGCCGCGCGAGCAGCGCGTCGTCGAAATGCAGCCCCGCGGTCGGCGCGGCGACCGCGCCGGGCACGCGGGCGTATACGGTCTGGTAGCGCTCGGCATCCTCTGCGTTCGCGGGCCGCGCGATGTACGGCGGCAACGGAAGCTCGCCATGCCGCTCGAGCCATGCGTCGAGCGGGCCGGTCGCGTCGAAGCGCAACCGGAAGAATCCGCCGTCCCGCTCGAGCACACGGGCGCTCGCGTCGGCGGCGAGCAGCACGACGCCGCCGACCCGCGGGAGGTGGCTCGCCTTGAGTTGCGCCCAGGCCTCGTCGTCACCGACGATGCGTTCGACCAGCAACTCGACGCGCCCGCCCGAGGGCTTGCGGCCGGGGACGCGCGCGCGCAGAACGCGCGTGTCGTTCATCACGACGACGTCGCCCGGGGCGACGAGCTGGACGAGATCGGTAAAGCGGCGGTCGACGAGCCGCGCGCCGTCGACGTGCAGCATTCGGCTCGCGCTGCGCGTCGCGGCCGGCGCCTGCGCGACAAGCTCCGGCGGCAGCGCGTAGTCGAAGTCGTCGAGCGTGAGCGGACGGTCGGGCATCGGGGATCCGGTAGGAGCGTGCGAGGACGCGCGTCGAGAAGCCTTCGCGGCCCTGTGATTGAATGCATTCGCCCGTCACGGGCGCAGGGGATCGTCGAGCGCGTGGTGCCGGGAGAGGGACTCGAACCCTCACGGTATTTCTACCGGCGGATTTTGAGTCCGCTGCGTCTGCCATTCCGCCATCCCGGCCGCTTGTAGCCGAGCGCGCAAGCGCGCGACCGTCCAGCGAGGGGGCGATTATCCCGCAACGCCCGCCGGTCCGCCTCGGAGCGTGATCGGGCCGCGCTACGCGCGGCGTTCGTACGTCACGAACGCGTATGCGACGCCTTCCTCGGAGATGGCCGGCTCGCGCGCCGAGACGCGCCATGGTTCGCGGTCCCACGCGGGGAAGAAGGTGTCGCCTTCGAAAGCGCGCGCGATCTCGGTGAGATGCATCGTGCGCGCGCGCGCGATCGCCTCGCGATAGAGCACCGCACCGCCGATGCAGAACGCGGGTGCCGGCCGCGCGACGGCGGCGAGCGCGCGATCGAGATCCGGGACGACCTCCGCGCCCGGTGCGGCATAGGTCGCCCGCGACGTGACGACGATGTTCTGCCGGTCGGCGAGCGGCGCGGAAAGCGATTCCCAGGTGCGCCGTCCCATGATCACCGCGTGTCCGCGCGTCAGCGCGCGAAACCGCCGCAGGTCCGCGGGAATCCGCCACGGCAACGCGCCCGCGGCTCCGATCACGCCATTCGACGCGACCGCCGCGACGATCGAGAGCGGGGTCAAGGGGACCGGAAGCGACGCCTTCGGACGGGCAGCGCGGAAGCAAAGCGCGGCACGGGCTAGGGCGGTGTCATAATCGCGTCGGATTATAGCGGCCGGCGCCCCCACGTGTATTACCCGCGCTCGTTTCTCAAGTTCATCCTGCTGTCGTTCCTCCTGGTGAGCCTGCCGCTCCTGTACGCGCTCGCCGAGCTTTTGTTCTCGGTCGACCGCCTGGCGTCGCAGAGCCGCGAGGAGGTGCTGCGCGCCGCGCAGGCCGCGCGCACGAGCCGGCTGCTGTTCGAGCAGACGACGACCCTCGAGCGCATCGTGCGCCAGCAACTGATCCTCGACGATCCGGCGCTCCTCGACGACTACGGCCGGATGCGCCAGGAGTTTCGCGCCACCGGGGCGCAGCTCTCCGCGCTTCCGCTCGAGGCATCCGAGCAGGCGACGCTGCAAAAGCTCCTCGACGCCGAATCGGCGCTCTCCCGGCAGCTTTCCGCGCCGCGCTCGACGCGCGAATCGGCGGCGAGCCTCGCCGACGGGTTCGCCGAGCTCGTCGACGGCGCGCAGTCGATGGTCGCCGCGTCGACGCAGCTGACGCAGCGCGCGATCGAGCGGCTTCAGGACACCGCGACGCGCGCGCGGGAAAGCTGGCTATGGCTCGCGCTCGCGACCGCGGCGATCGCGGTCGCGCTGGCGATCGTGTTCGCGGTGCTGATCGCCCGCCCGATCCGCCAGCTCGACCTCGCGATCCGCCAGATGGGCACCGCCGACTTCACGCACGCGATCGTCGTCAACGGCCCGCAGGACCTCCGTTACGTCGGCCAGCGCCTCGAGTGGCTGCGCTCGCGGCTGCACGACCTCGAGGAGCAGCAGACGCGGTTCCTCCGCCACGTCTCGCACGAGCTCAAGACGCCGCTCACCGCCGTGCGCGAGGGCGCCGAGCTCCTGCGCGACGAGGTCGGCGGCAAGCTCACGCGCGAGCAGCAGGATATCGTTCGCATCGTGCGCGAGAACACGCTTTCGCTGCAGAAGCTGATCGAGGACCTGCTCCGCTGGCACCAGACGCGCGTCGTCGAACCCGCGACCGTGGGTCCGGTCGAGCTGCCTGACGTCGTGCGCCGCGTCATGCGCGAGCAGAAGCTCGCGGCGCTCGCGCGAATGATCGCGTTCGACACGCACTTCGAGCCCGCGATCGTGACCGGGGACGCCGAGCGCCTGCGCACGATCGTCGACAACCTGGTGTCGAACGCGATCAAGTACTCGCCGCGCTCGGGGACGATCGGCGCGACGCTCCGCACGCGCGACGACCAGGCGGTGCTCGAGGTCTCCGACCAGGGCCCGGGCGTGCCCGACGCCGAGCGCGAGCGCGTGTTCGACTCGTTCTTCCAGGGTGCGCCGCCGTCCGAGGGCCGCGTCAAGGGCAGCGGGCTCGGGCTCGCGATCGCGCGCGAATACGCGCTCGCGCTCGGCGGCCGCGTCGAGGTCGTCGACCGTCCCGACGGCGCGCGCGGTGCGTGCTTCCGCCTCGTCCTGCCGCTCGCGCTCGGGCGGCGTCCCGGGACGCGCGCGCGCCGCGGACTCGCAGCGGGGGTCGAATGAAGCGCGCGGTCGCCCTCGCGGCGCTCGGCGCGCTCGCCGCCGGATGCGCGTCGATGCCTGACGCACCGCCGTCCGACGTGTCGCTCTACGACGACGACGTCGCGCCGCTGATCATCGCGATGACGCCGCAGGACTTGCAGCCGCTCGAGCCGGTCGAGCCCCCGCTGCCGGAATCGCCGCCGATGCCCGCGCCGTCCCCTGCGCCGGCCCCCTCGCTCGCGCCGGCGCTCGAGCCTTCGGCCGCGGCGCTCCCGCGGGCTCCCGCGTCCACCGGCGTGCCCGGGGAGAACGTGTTCGCGGCTGCGGCCCCCAGCGCGCTGCCGAGCGTGATGGTGCTGCCGGTCGACGACCTGGCGGCACTCGCGCTGATCGCCGACCTCCAGCGCTACAACGCGCTTGGCCCCGACGAGGCGCGTCGCGAGCTCGCGCTCGCCACGACGGCGCTGTCGCGCGAGCGCAGCGACGGGAACCGCGTCCGGTTGGCGGTGCTCTACACGCTCTCGCATGCGAACGCGCAGGACGACCAGCGCGCGCTGCAGCTGCTCGAGAACGTCGCGAAGAGCGGCGGCGGCGTCACGCCGGTCAAGGCGCTCGCCGCGGTGCTCCATGTGCAGGTTTCCGACCGGATCCGCTCGGTGCGCGACGAGCAGGCCAAGGCGAACGAGGCGATCCAGAAGCTCGAGGCGCTGCGCGCGATGGAGCGCAGCCTGTTGCGCGACCGCGTTCGCAGCGGCGGAGGCGGCGGAGGCGGCGGAGGCGGTGCTGGCGGCGGCGGGAGCGGCGGGCGATGATGCCGTTCTCGCGAATCGAGCGGACATGAGCAACGGCGACTTGCTGCTGGTCGATGACGACCCGGACCTCCTGAAGCTGATCAGCCTGCGGCTCACGTCCGCCGGCTATCGCGTACGCAGCGTCGGGAGCGGCGAGGAGGCGCTCGCGGCCGTGGCGGTGACGCGGCCCGCGATCGTCATCACCGACCTGCGGATGCCGGGCATCGACGGGTTGCAGCTCTTCGAGAGCATCCACCGCCAGCATCCGGCGATGCCGGTGATCATCCTCACCGCGCACGGCACGATCCCCGACGCGGTGTCGGCGACGCAACGCGGCGTGTTCGGCTTCCTCACCAAACCGTTCGACAGCCAGGAGCTCCTGCAAAAGGTCGCCGCCGCGGTCTCGCTTTCGGGCAACGATCCGTCCGCGTCGTCGGATGACGGCTGGCGCTCCGGGATCATCACGCGCAGCCCGGCGATGGAGGACCTGCTGCGCCAGGCGCGGCTCGTGGCCGAGTCCGATGCCGCGGTGCTCATCACCGGCGAATCGGGGACCGGCAAGGAGCTCCTCGCGCAGGCGATCCATCGCGCCAGCCGCCGGGGTGCGCGCCCGTTCGTCGCCGTGAACTGCGGCGCGATCCCGGGCGAGCTGCTCGAGTCCGAGCTGTTCGGCCACGCGCGCGGCGCGTTCACGGGCGCGATCCAGGCGCACAAGGGGCTGTTCCAGGCGGCCGACGGTGGCACGCTCCTGCTCGACGAGATCGGCGACATGCCGATGCCGCTGCAGGTGAAGCTCTTGCGCGTGCTACAGCAGAGCGAGGTGCGGCCGGTCGGCTCGACCCAGTCGATTCCGGTCGATGTGCGCATCATCTCGGCGACGCACCGCGACCTGGAGGCGCAACGCACCGCGGGCCTCTTCCGCGAGGACCTCTACTACCGGCTGAACGTCGTGTCGCTGCACCTGCCGCCGCTCGCCGAGCGTCGCGAGGACATCCCGGTGCTCGCCGCGCATTTCCTCCGTCGGCTCGCCGAGCGCTATCGCAAGGCGGTCCCAGCGCTCGCGCCCGACGCGATCCAGGCTCTGGTCGCGGCGCCCTGGCCCGGCAACGTCCGCCAGCTCCTGAACCTCCTCGAATCCGCCGTGGCGCTGACGACGACGGGGGTCATCCCCGCGACGCTCGTGCAAACCGCGCTGCGCGAGGATGCGGCAGCACTGGTTCCGTTCGAGGAGGCGCGCAAGACGTTCGAGCGCGACTACCTCGTCCGGCTGCTGAAGATCACCGGCGGCAACGTGACGCAGGCATCGCAGCTCGCCAAGCGCAACCGCACCGAGTTCTACAAGCTCCTTCAGCGGCACCGCCTCGAGCCTTCGATGTTCAAGGAATCGAAGAACGTTTGACGCGGCGCAACGCACTCGGCTGATCGCTGTCGTGGCGAGGCGACAGACAAATCATCGGAGAATCATCGGGTTGTGCGTGGACGTTCCAGGGTTGTCGCCGGGACGCGACAGTCTGATCGTTGCGCACTGCACACCAGGTTGGTCCGACTCGTCGCATGACAGGTGAATTGCGAGTGGAAGAGAACGAATTAGCCGTAATTAGCGCTGGAACGGGTGGTGGCATGGCGCGTGCTTTAGGTGAAGGGAAGACCTGACACGCCACGAGCCGATCATCATGGACGCCACCGCACCCGACTTCGCCACCCATTGGAACGCGCGTACCGCCGACGAGCACGGCGCGGACGACGAGCGTCGTACGGTGGGCGAGGACCAGGCGCTGGCCGAGCTCGCCGATCGCATCCTCGCGGCGCGCAGCATCGTCTGACCGGGTAATCCCTGCGGCCTCCGGGCCGCCCCCTTCGGAAGCGGGGTCCGCTTCCTCCATCGGAATCCCCCTTGCCCGCCACTTCCTCCCGGCGGGCTTCTTTTTGGCTCGAATCGGAGTGAGTGTTTACTTTCAGTAAGTGCCAGGGGGACGGCGGTCGGCGGTCGGCGGTCGACGGTCGGAAATCGGCGGTCGGCGGTCGGAGACGCGTGCGCGCATCGACCGCGGCGCCGCGCGTCACGCCGCTCCTGCCCGCATCGCGCCGTCCGCCGCCGTTCGATGTTCCATCCGCCTATCCCGCATCGCGAACCGCCGATCGCCGGTCTCCTTAAACCGCCACCGGTGCCTTGATCGCGGCGTGGTGCCGGTAATCGACGATCTCGATGTCGTCGAGCTCGTAGTCGAAGAGCGTGGCGGGCCTGCGGCGGAACACGAGGCGCGGCAGCGGGTAGGGCTCGCGCGCCAGCTGCTCGTCGACCTGCTCGAGGTGGTTCAAGTAGAGATGACAGTCGCCGCCGGTCCATACGAAGTCGCCGACGCCGAGCCCGCATTGCTGCGCCACCATCTGCGTGAGGAGCGCGTAGCTCGCGATATTGAACGGCACGCCGAGGAAGAGATCGGCGCTGCGCTGGTAGAGCTGGCACGACAGTCGCCCGTTGGCGACATAGAACTGGAAGAACGCGTGGCAGGGCGGCAGCTTCATGCGCGGGATCTCGCCGACGTTCCAGGCGGAGACGATCAGCCTGCGCGAGTCCGGGTTGCGCTTCAGCTCGGCCAACAGTGCCGCGATCTGGTCGATGCGCGTGCCGTCCGCCGCCGGCCAGGAGCGCCACTGGACGCCGTAGACGGGACCGAGCTCGCCTTGCGCGTCCGCCCATTCGTTCCAGATCGTCACGCCGCGCTCGTTCAGCCAGCGCACGTTCGACTCGCCGCGCAGGAACCACAGGAGCTCGACGATCACCGACTTCACGTGGACGCGCTTGGTCGTGACCAGCGGGAAGCCGTCCGATAGGTCGAACCGCATCTGGTGGCCGAACACCGAGAGCGTGCCGGTGCCGGTGCGGTCGGCCTTGCGCTGGCCGTGGTCGCGCACGTGGCGCAGGAGTTCGAGGTAGGGTTGCATCGCAAGCCGCGGCGACGGGAAGCCGCGGCGGAATTGTAACCGCCGCCCCCGGGACGGGACGCGCTCCGACGACCGGCGCTTGACAGCCGGCGCCGCGCCGCGTAGGGTCCAGCTAAATAACTAGTTATGTAGATACATTCGCGAACCGCCCGACGATGCGCTCCACCTACGCGCGCGCGCTGCCGCGCCCCTGGCAGCCGGTCGCCCGCGTATTCACCGCGCTCGGCGACGCGCACCGCCAGCGCATCCTGTTGATGTTCGAACCAGACGAGCGGCTCACGATCGGCGCGATCGTGGCCGCCTCGACGCTCTCGCGCACGGCGGTCGCGCACCACCTGCGCGTGTTGCGCGAAGCCGGCGTCCTCAAACCCGAGAAGATCGGCCGCGAGGTCTGGTACCGGCCCGACCCGGCTCCGGTGCGCGCCGCGCTCGACGCGGTCGAGGACTACCTGCGCCGTCACCACCAGCCCCGGAGCGCCTCGCGATGAGCGAGTCCGGCGCCGTCCGGCCGGGCGGGCGCGAGCCCAGCCAGTTCGACCTCTTGCGGGAGCGGCGCTTCGCGCCTTTTTTCTGGACGCAGTTCGCGGGCGCGGCCAACGACAACGTCTTCAAGAACGCGCTGGTGATCTTCGTCGCGTTCCACGCGACGGGCATGACGTCGATGGATCCCAACACGCTGGTGAACCTCGCCGGTGCGGTGTTCATCGCGCCCTTCATGCTGCTCTCCGCCACCGGCGGCCAGCTCGCCGACAAATTCGAGAAGTCGCGCGTCATCCGCGCGATCAAGCTGTTCGAGATCGCGATCATGGTCGTCGGATTCGCCGGTTTCTGGCTGCGCGACCTCGCGATCCTGTTCGTCGCCCTGGCGCTGATGGGCGTGCACTCGACGCTGTTCGGACCGGTCAAGTACGCGATCCTGCCGCAGCACCTGAAGCCCGAGGAGCTCGTCGGCGGCAACGGCCTCGTCGAGATGGGGACGTTCGTCGCGATACTGCTCGGCACGATCGCGGGCGGGCTCGTCGTCGCCGCAGGTCCGCATGGCCCGGAACTCGCCGGCGCGCTGGCGATCGCGATCGCCGCGGCCGGCTGGCTCGTGAGTCGCGGCATTCCCGCGACGCCATCGGTCGATCCCGGGCTCGCGATCCGCTGGAATCCGTTCACCGAGACCTGGCGCAACCTCGCGTTCGCCCGCGGCAACCGGGTCGTGTGGCTGTCGATGATGGGAATCTCGTGGTTCTGGTTCTACGGCGCCGTGTTCCTCGCGCAGTTCGCCGGCTTCGCGCGAGACCACCTCGGAGGCGACGAGACCGTCGTCACGTCGCTGCTCGCGCTCTTCTCGGTGGGCATCGGCGTCGGCTCGCTCCTGTGCGAGCGGCTGTCGCGACGCCGCGTCGAGCTCGGGCTCGTGCCGTTCGGATCGATCGGCCTCACCGTGTTCGCGATCGACCTGTGGTTCGCGAGCCGCGGCCTCGTCGCGCCGTCGATCGGCGGCCTCGCCGCGTTCGCCGCGAAGCCGGAGCACTGGCGCGTCGCGGCCGACCTCGTGCTGATCGGCGTGTTCGGAGGGCTCTACATCGTCCCGCTGTACGCGCTGATCCAGGAGCGCAGCGCGCCGTCGCACCGCTCTCGCATCATCGCCGCGAACAACATCCTGAACGCGCTCTTCATCATCGCGGCCGCGCTCGCCGCCATCGCGCTGCTGAAGAGCGGATTGACGATTCCCGATCTCTTCCTCGTGACCGGCGCGATGAACGCGGCGGTCGCGCTGTTCATCTACCGGCTGGTGCCGGAATTCCTGATGCGGTTCCTCGCATGGATCCTCGTCAACCTGGTCTACCGGATGCGCGTGGTGGGGCTCGAGAACGTGCCGGACGAGGGCCCGTGCGTCATCGTCAGCAACCACGTGAGCTACGTCGATGCGGTCGCGATCGCCGCGTGCGTGCGCCGGCCGGTGCGCTTCGTGATGGACCACCGGATCTTCGCGACGCCGGGGCTCTCGTTCCTGTTCCGGACGATGGGCGCGATCCCGATCGCGCCTTCGCGCGAGGATCCCGCGCTCCGGGAGAAGGCGATCGCGGAGGCGGCCGCGGTGCTCGCGCGCGGCGAGGTGCTCGGCATTTTCCCGGAAGGCAGGCTCACGGCCGACGGCGAGCTCGGCGAATTCCGCCCGGGCATCACCGCGATCCTCGAGCGCACGCCCGCGCCGGTCGTCCCGATGGCGCTGCGCGGATTGTGGGGCAGTTTCTTCTCGCGCGCCGCGGGCGGGCGCGCGATGAGGCGCGTGCGCGGCGTCTTCTCGCGCATCGCGCTCGTCGCGGGGCCGCCGATCGCGGCGCGCAACGGCACGCCCGCGCGGTTGCGCGACGCGGTCGCCGCGTTGCGCGGCAACCAGCGGTGACCGGCACCGGCCGGAACGGGGAGGGGCCACGATGGGCAAGCTGATCGGTGCGCTGGCCGGGCTCCTGCTCGGCGACCGCGTGAGCGAGGGATTCCTGCTCACGCTGCTGCTGGCCGCGGTCGGATGGGGCATCGGGATGGCGGTCGACCGCCATCGCGCGAAGCAGCGCGGCGTCGCGACCGGGGACTGGACCGCGCAACGCCTCGCGGCGATCGAGCATCGCCTCGACGCGCTCGAAAGGGCGGCCGGCGGTGCGCACGCCGCCACGACGTTGCGCGACGATGCGACGCTCGTGTCCACGGCTCTCGTCGACGAGCCTCTACAGCCCGCACCCGTCGAGCCGGTGTTCGCGGCTCCGTCGACCGCGCCGGGCGCGACCCTCGACGATGCGACGATCCCGCAGCGGCCGGTGTACGGCGCGCGCCCGGCCACGTCGGATCGCGAAGCGACGATCATCGTCGCGCAACCCGCGGCGCCCGAACTCCCGGCGGCTCCGTCGCGCCGCGGACCCTGGGCCTGGTTCACCGACGGCAACACGTTGACGCGCGTCGGCGTCGTGATCCTGTTCTTCGGCGTGGCATTCCTGCTGTCCTGGTTCGCCGATCACCTGACGCTGTCGATCGAGGTCTCGCTCGCGCTCGTCGCGCTCGCGGGTGCCCTGCTGATCGGCGTCGGCGCGTGGCTCGCGCCGAGCCGTCCGGGGTACGCGCTGTCGCTCGAGGGCGCCGGTGCCGGCATCCTGTACCTGACGACGTTCGCCGCGTCGCGTCTCTTCGACGTGCTGCCGCCGTTGCCCGCGATCGTCGCGCTGGTCTTTGTGGCCGCGCTCACCGTGGTGCTCGCCTGGCGCGCCGACTCCCAGCCGATGGCGGGGCTGGCCGTCGCGGGCGGCTTCCTCGCGCCTTTCCTCGTATCGCGCGATGCGGGCGAGCCGGCGCTGCTGTTCGCGTGGTTCGCCGTGCTGAACGGCGCGATTTTCGTCCTCGCCTGGCATCGCGCGTGGCGCGCGCTCAACGCGCTCGGCGCCGTGTTCACGTTCGGGCTCGGCATCTTCTGGGGCTGGCGCTTCTACGTGCCGCAGCATTTCGCCGTCGCGCAGCCCTTCCTCGCGCTGTTCTTCGCGTTCTATCTCGGCGTCGCGATCCTGTACGCGCGGCGCGCGCCCCTCGATGCGCGGAAGCCGGTCGACGGGATCGTCGTGTTCGGCGTTCCGGTCATGGCGTTCGCGCTGGAAGCGGGGTTGCTCACCGATCTCCGCTACGGCGCCGCGTGCGCCGCGCTCGCAGTGGCGGCGATTTACGCGACGCTGCATCTCGCGCTGCGCCGGCGCGACGAGCCGGGACTGCGGTTGCTGGCGCAGGCGTTTCTCGCGCTCGCGGTCGTGTTCGCGACGCTGGCGATTCCGTTTGCGGTCGATGCGCGCTGGACGTCGGCATGGTGGGCGCTCGAAGCCGCGGCCGTGTATTGGCTCGGGTGCCGGCAGCGGCAACCGCTCGCGCGCGTGTTCTCCCTCGTGCTGCAGGCGCTGGCGGCCGCGGCTTTCCTCTGGGGTGGCGTGCCGCGCGGCGCGATGCCGCTGTTCGCCAACGCGGGATTCCTCGGCGCGGCGATGATCGGTGTCGCGGCGCTCGCCACCGCGTGGTCGGCGGATCGTTATCGCGAGTCCCTGCCCGCATCCGAGCGTCCGCTCGTCGCGATCGCGTTCGGGTGGGGCGTCGTCGCATGGATGGCAGCCGGCATCGCCGACATCGTGCGCGTGCGTCCGGCGTGGCTCGGTCCTGGCTACGGGAACGCCGCGCTCGCATGGGTCGTCGCGAGCGTCGTGGCCGCCCTCGCGATCGGTCGCGCGATCGGCTGGCCGCGCCTCGCGTGGTTCGGCGCGGCGATCCCGCCCGCGCTCGTGGTCGCGGGCATCCTCCAGTTCCACGACGCGCGCACGACGCTCGCGTGGCCCGGTGTCCTCGTCTGGCCGGTCGCCTGGGCGCTCCTCTGGATCGGCTTGCGTTCGGCCGAGGCAGCGACGCCGGGCGAGGATTCGCAGGGGACGCCGCCGCCGAACCCCGCATGGCTGCGCGACACGCACACGGCGGCGGCGATCGCGCTCGTCGCGTGGGCGTCGTGGGAGGCGAGCGAATGGGCGGGACGGCTCACGCCGCGTGGCACCGCGTGGATCGCGTGCGCCGCGGCGCTTCCGGCGGTCCTCGCCCTCGCGCTGACGCTGACACCGCGCGTCGTCGCACGCTGGCCGTTCGCGCGCTTCCCGCTCGCCTATGCGAAGAACGCCGGCTGGGTCGCGGCCTCCGCGCTCGCCGTCTGGTTCCTCGTCACCAACCTCGTCTCGCCCGGCTCGGCGACGCCGCTTCCCTGGCTGCCGCTGGCGAACCCGCTCGACCTGACGCTCGCGGCGGCGCTCACCGTGCTGGCGCTCTGGGCGCGCGAGCACGCAGGCATGGCGGACGAAGTGCGCCAGCGCTGGCTCGGCGCCGCGCTGTTCGTTGCCGGCAACGGGCTGATCCTGCGCATCGCGCACCACTGGGGCGGCGTGCCGTGGCGGATCACCTCGCTGATGGCGAACAAGCCGGTGCAGGCGGCGCTGACGCTCGCCTGGACGGCGACCGCGCTCGTGCTGATGGTGTGGGCGGCGAAACGCCGGTTGCGGGCGTTGTGGCTCACCGGCGCGGCGCTGCTCGCCGCGGTCGTCGTCAAGCTGTTCGTGGTCGATCTTTCCGCGCTGTCGGGATTGCCGCGCATCGCCGCGTTCCTCGGCGTCGGCGCGATGCTGCTCGCGATCGGCTATTTCGCGCCTCCGCCAGGCGCGGCCGCAGATGCGGAGAAGCCGTCGTCGTGATCGTCGGCCGGCCACGCGGCGGCGACGAGCGCGGGCAGCGCGACGCCCGAGCGCGCGCGCAGCGCGAAATCGGCGAGACGGCTGATCGGCGTCTCGTCCGGATTGACTTCGACGACCAGCGCGCCGGCCGACTTCGCGATGAGCGGCAGCGCGGCGGCCGGGTGGACCTCGGCCGAGGTGCCGGCGACGATCATGAAATCGCAGCGTCGCGAGGCATCCTCGGCGCGAGCGAGCGCCTCGATCGGCAGCGACTCGTCGAACCAGACGACGTCGGGCCGCAGGAATGCGCCGCAGTGCGGGCAACGCGGCGGCTCGCCGGCGCGCGGCTCGTCCCATCGCTCGACGATGCCGTCGCCGCGCGAGCAGCGCACGCGTGCGATCGTGCCGTGCAATTCGACGACCGCGCGGCTGCCTGCGCGCGCATGAAGCCCGTCGACGTTCTGCGTCGCGAGCAGGAATTCCGGCACGTGCCGCTCGATCGCCACCAGCGCGCGATGGCCGTCGTTGGGTTCCGCGGCGAGCACCGCCTCGCGCCGCGTCGCATACCAGTCCCAGACGCGCCGCGGATGCCGCTGGAACGCCGCGGGCGTCGCGAGCTCCAGAGGGTCGTACCGCGCCCACAGGCCGGTCAGCGCGTCGCGGAAGGTCGGGATGCCGGATTCGGCCGAAACGCCGGCGCCGGTCAGCGCGACGACGCGTCGCGCGCGGGCGAGCGCGACGGCGAGCGCCGCGGGAATCGGCGCACGCGATGCGAAATCGTCGTCCTGCGCTGTCGTCATGGCGCGATCGTACCGGTCGCGCCTGGCGGGCGCGATGGCGCATCGCGCGGCCCACGACGATGACGCCCGCCGAGCTCCTCGACCAGGCACGCGCGTTGCACCGTGGCGGACGGCCCGAAGCCGAGGCGCGCTACCGTGACGCGCTTGAACGCGATCCGGGGTTGCACGCGGCGTGGGATGGCCTCGGCATGCTCTCGCACGCCGCGCGCCGGTGGGCCGACGCGATCGATGCGCTGCAGCGCGCGGTCGCGCTCGCGCCGCGCAACGCCGGTTACCGGGTGCACCTCGGCGCCGCGCTGAACCGCGCCGGGCGCGCGGGCGAAGCGGTGCGCGCGCTCGAGGCAGCGATCGCGCTCGACCCGCGCTCGTCGGCCGCGTGGGTGAACCTCGGTAACGCGTGCCAACGTGCCGGCGATCCCGACCGGGCGATCGAGGCGCTCGAGCGCGCGCTCACGCTCGATCCGATGCGCGCGGCCGCGCACAACAATCTCGGCAACCTGCTCAAGGAGACCGGGCGCGTCGAAGCGGCGATCACCGCGTACGCGCGCGCGCTGGAGGCCGATCCCGGTCTCGCCACCGCCGGGTCCAACCGGCTCGCGGCGCTGAAACTCGTCAGCGACCGGTCGCCGGAGGAGATCCTCGCCTCGCACCGCGCATGGGCGAAGGGCGTCGAGCGCGACGTTCCGCCGCGCCCCGCGGTTCGGCCGGGCGTCGACCTGGCCGACCGGCCGCTGCGCATCGGCTACCTGTCGCCCGACGCGCACATCGCGCTCCCAGCGTTCATCCGGCGCGTGTTCGCGACGCACGATCCCGCGCGCTTTCGCGTCCACGCCTATTTCAACAATCCGCAGCGCCCCGAGCGCGACCCGGCGATCGACGCGCGCGTCGCGCGTCGCGTGCTCGCCGGCCTCGACCATGCACGCGTCGCGGAGATGATCGCCGCGGACGACCTCGACCTCCTCGTCGACCTCGCCGGGCACACCGGCCACAACCGGCTGCCGGTCTTCGCGCGCCGGCCGGCGCGCGTCGCGCTCACGTGGCTCGACTACGTGTCGACGACCGGCATGTCCACGATCGACTTCCGCATCACCGACGCGATCGCCGATCCGCCGGGGAGCGCCGAAGCCGTGCACAGCGAGCGGTTGTTGCGACTGCCGGTGCCCGCCTGGTGCTGGACGCCGCCCGCGGCCACGCCGGAGCCGGGACCGTCGCCGCTCGCGCGGCTGGGAGCGCCGACGTTCGGCTCGTTCAACCACGCGTCGAAACTCACCGGCGCGACGCTCGCGTTATGGCGTCCGCTGCTCGAATCCCTGCCCGCGTCGCGCCTCGTCGTCGTGGGCGTGCCCGCGGGATCGGCGCGCAAACGCGTCGTGGAAGCGCTCGGTATCGCGCCGTCGCGGATCGCGTTTGTCCCGCGCCTCGACGATGCCGGCTACCGCGCGATGTACGAGCGCGTCGACGTCGCGCTCGACCCGACGCCGTTCTCCGGCGCGACGACGACGCTCGACGCGCTCTGGCAGGGCGTCCCCGTCGTCACGCTGCCGGGACCGTGGACCTGGTCGCGCTCGACGGCGAGCCTTCTCACCGGGCTCGACGCGAAGGCGTGGATCGCGCGGGACGCCGAGCACTACTCGGCGATCGCCCGGGGGCTCGTGGGCGATGCGGACCGGCTCGCCGAGCTGCGCGCCGGATTGCGCCCGCGCATGCTTGCCGCGCCGATGACCGACGTGCCCGCGTTCGTGCGCCATCTCGAGGACGCGTACGCGGTCGCGTGGGACGCGTTCACGAGCGGCGCGCTGCACCGCGACGACGCAAAAGCCGCGCGTACGCGCGTGCTAGACTGAAACGCGAGCGGCCGGCTCGACTTTCGTTCTTCGCAAGCGCCCATCCATGTCCGGCAACACGATCGGCCATCTCTTCCGCGTCACGTCGTTCGGCGAGTCGCACGGCCCGGCGATCGGCTGCGTCGTCGATGGCTGCCCGCCCGGGCTCGCGCTCGCCGAGGCCGACGTCCAGCACGACCTCGACCGCCGTCGTCCCGGCACGTCGCGCCACGTCACGCAGCGCCGCGAGCCCGACACCGTCGAAATCCTGTCGGGCGTGTTCGACGGGCGCACGACCGGAACGCCGATCGCGCTCCTGATCCGCAACCAGGATGCGCGCAGCAAGGACTACGCGAACATCGCCGACACGTTCCGGCCCGGGCACGCCGACTACACGTACTGGCAGAAATACGGGATCCGCGACTACCGCGGCGGCGGCCGCCAGTCGGCGCGCGAGACGGCCGTGCGCGTGGCCGCGGGCGCGATCGCGCGGAAGTGGCTGGGCGAACGCTACGGCGTCACGATCCGCGGGCACCTGACGCAGATCGGTCCGCACGTCATCCCGTTCGAAGGCTGGGAGCACGTCGACGCCAATCCGTTCTTCGCCGCCAACGCGTCGATGATCGGCGCGCTCGAGGACTTCATGGACGCGCTGCGCAAGTCGGGCGACTCGTGCGGCGCGCGCGTCACGGCGGTCGCGCAGGGCGTGCCGGTCGGCTGGGGCGAGCCGGTTTACGGCAAGCTCGACGCCGACCTCGCCGCGGCGATGATGGGGATCAACGCGGTCAAGGGCGTGGAAATCGGCGCTGGCTTCGCGGCCGTCGCGCAAAAGGGCACCGAGCATTCGGACGAGATGACGCCGCGGGGCTTCGTGTCGAACCAGGCGGGCGGCATCCTCGGCGGCATCTCGACCGGCCAGGACGTCGTCGTGTCGATCGCGGTGAAGCCGACCTCGTCGATCCGCCTCGACCGCCATTCGATCGACAAGTCGGGCGCGCCGGTCGTCGTGAACACGCACGGCCGCCACGATCCGTGCGTCGGCATTCGCGCGACGCCGATCGCCGAGGCGATGCTCGCGCTCGTGCTGATCGACCACGCGCTGCGCCACCGTGCGCAATGCGCGGACGTCGAGACCGAAACGCCGCGCATCGCCGCGCAGGCGCCGGCGGACGTCGTGGCGCGCCTGCGCGGCGCGCCGAGCGTCGACGATCCGGATCCGGACGAGGCCTAGCCTAGCGCGGGACCGATCCTGGCGTCATCGGGGAATCATCCCGAGGTCGCGCGACTCCGCCGTCAAGGCTTGACGCGCTCGACGATCGCGTCGGCGCCACCGCGCGCCAGCGTGAGCGAGACGCGATCCCCGGTCTTGAGCGTCGACGCCTGCTGCACGATGCGCCCGTCGGCGGACGTGACGATCGCGTAGCCGCGCTCGAGCACGGCCGAAGGATTGAGGTGCGCGAGGCTTTGCGCGAGCGTAGCCACGCGCAGCGCGGCGTCGTCGTGCCGGGCGCGGCCGGCGCGGCGCCAGCCATCGGCCGCGAGCGCGAGTCGCTGCGACGGTTGCAGCGGACGCCCGAGCTCGCGCGCATAGCGTGCGGCGAGCGACGCCGACGCCTGGCCGGCGCGCTCGTGCGTCCGGCGGATCGACGCGGCAAGCCGCAGGGCCAGCTCGCCGACGCGTCCGCGCTGGGCGTCGAGACGAGCGCGCGGATGGACGAGGCCGCGGGCGGCGAGGTCGAGTCGCTGGCCGCCGCGAGTGACCGCATGGCCGGCGGCGCGGGCCAGGCGTCCGGCCAGCGCATGCGCACGGCTGCGGACGGCGAGGCGATCGGGCACGACGAGCGCCGCCGCGCCGGTCGGCGTCGGGGCGCGCACGTCGGCGACGAAATCCGCGATCGTGAAGTCGGTTTCGTGCCCGACCGCGGACACGACGGGAAGCGCGGACTCGAAGAGGGCGCGCGCGACCACCTCTTCGTTGAATGCCCACAGGTCTTCGATCGAGCCTCCGCCACGGCCGACGATCAGCACGTCGACTTCGGCACGCGCGTTCGCCACGCGGATCGCTTCGGCGATGCTCTCGGCGGCGCCTGCGCCCTGCACGGGCGTCGCGTAGATCACGACGCGGACCGGGGGCCACCGGCGTCGCAGCGTCGTCAGCATGTCGGCCAGCGCGGCCGCCTGCGTCGATGTGACGAGTCCGATCGCGCGAGGGAACGCCGGCAGCGCGCGCTTGCGCCCGGCGTCGAACCAGCCCAGGGTCTCGAGCTTCGCCTTGAGCCGCGCGAACTTTTCGTAGAGCGCGCCCTGGCCGGCGAGGCGCACGACGTCGACGTTGAGCTGGAAGTCGCCGCGCGCCTCGTAGATCGTCGGCGCGGCGCGCACCTCGACCGCCATGCCGTCGGCGATCCGCAAGTCGAGGAGCAGCGCCTTCTGGCGCCACAGCACGCAGCGCACCTGCGCCTCCGCGTCCTTCAGCGTGAAATAGCAATGGCCGGAGGCGGCGCGCACGAACCCGGAGACTTCGCCCGACACCCAGCTCGGCCCGATCGCGCGCTCGATCGCGAGGCGCGCCGACGCGACGAAGCGTCCGACGGTCATCACCGGGGGGCCAGGCGGAGGATCGGCGAGTGACGGGTTCATCGTAGATCGGGGCGTGATGACGACGGTGGCGAACCGGGCGATTGTCGCGCGATTGTCCAGGACGCGCAGCACCGGAAGTCGCTGACCGCCGCGATCGTCGCCATGATCGGCGCGGCGCGCGCGCGCGTGGGGCGCGACGGCGCAGCCTCGGTGCAACCCATTGACGCGGCGGGCCTTTCGATCGGCGAAAATTCGGGCATCGAAGCAAAAACGCAGGCGCCAGCGCGACTTAGCGCGGGAATGTACAAGATATGCACACCGGTATCCACAGGAATTGTGGACAACGTCGACCGCGCAGGCGCGCGCACCGTCCCGAACGCCGGGCGGGGCGCGGGATTCCGGTGCATCGCCGCGCGCCCCAAGCAAGCGGTGCCATCGTCGGCCGGGCGCGCCGGTTAGAATGGATGCCGGCCCCGTCTTGTTCATGAACAAAACGCGATGAAGGAAGTTCCACCACGGGCGAGCGCGCCTCCGGTGCACGCGGCCGCGCCCGCGGCGCCGGCGTCCAACTTCCTTCGCACGCTCATCGCGGAGGACTACCGAACCGGCAAGTACGGCGGGCGCGTCGTCACTCGCTTCCCGCCCGAGCCGAACGGGTACCTGCACTACGGGCACGCGAAGTCGATCGCGCTCAACTTCGGTCTCGCGGCCGAGAACGGCGGTACCTGCCACCTCCGCTACGACGACACGAATCCGCTCAAGGAGGACGTCGAGTTCGAGGACGCGATCGCCGGCTCGGTGCGCTGGCTCGGCTACGAATGGGGATCGCACCGCTACCACGCGTCGGATTACTACGACGATCTGTACCGCTTCGCCGAATGGTTCGTCGGAGAGGGCCTCGCCTACGTCGACAGCCAGTCCGCGGACGCGATGCGCGCGACGCGCGGCACGCTCACCGAGCCGGGCCGAGCGAGCCCTTACCGCGACCGCACGCCTGACGAGAACCTCGACCTCCTTCGACGCATGCGCGCGGGCGAGTTCCCGGACGGCGCGCACGTGCTGCGCCTTCGAATCGACATGGCGAGCCCGAACGTCAACCTGCGCGACCCGGCGATCTACCGGATCCGGCACGCGCGGCACCACCGCACCGGCGACCGCTGGTGCATCTACCCGCTCTACGACTACACGCACTGCATCAGCGACGCGCTCGAGCGCATCACGCACTCGATCTGCACGCTCGAGTTCCAGGACCACCGCCCGCTCTACGACTGGGTGATCGAGCGGCTGGCCGAAGGCGGCCTGCTCGAGAGGCCGTTGCCGCAGCAGATCGAGTTCGCGCGGCTCAACCTCACCTACGTCGTGCTCTCGAAGCGCAAGCTGATCCAGCTGGTCGATCAGGGGCACGTCGACGGCTGGGACGACCCTCGCATGCCGACGCTGGTCGGAGCGCGGCGACGCGGGTTCACGCCCGAGGGCTTTCGCCTGTTCGCCGAGCGCATCGGCGTGTCGAAATCCGATTCGTGGATCGACATGAGCGTGCTCGAGGACGCGATGCGCGACGACCTGAACGCGAGCGCCGAACGCCGCATCGCCGTGCTCGACCCGGTCCGGCTCGTGATCGACAACTTTCCGAAAGGCGCGTCGGAGATCTCGCTCGCGCCCAACCATCCGCAGAAGCCCGAGCTCGGCCGGCGCGAGCGGCGCTTCGGGCGCGAGCTGTGGATCGACCGCGACGACTTCGCCGAGGTGCCGCCGAAAGGGTATTTCCGGCTCGCGCCCGGCGCCGAGGTGCGGCTGCGCTACGCGTACGTCGTGCGTTGCACCGGTTTCGAGAAGGACGCGGGCGGCCGGGTCACCGTCGTGCATGCGAGCTACGACCCGGCGACCAAGAGCGGCACGCCGGGCGCCGAGGCTCGCAAGGTCAAGGGCAACATCCACTGGCTCGCGGTGGACGACGCCGTCGAGGCGGAGGTGCGGCTCTACGACCGGCTCTTCCGCGTGCCTTTTCCCGGCGCGCGCGTACCGGCGCCGCAGCGCGACGCGGCCAGCGGTGCCGCGGAGCCCGCGCCCCCGCACGCCGCGCTGGTGGCGGGCGAGGACGATCCCGAAGCCGACGCCGCGGTGCCCGATCCCCTCGACGACCTCAATCCGGGGTCGAAGCGTGTCATTCGCGCGTACGTCGAGCCCACCCTCGCCGACGCGGCGCCCGAGTCGCGCTTCCAGTTCGAGCGACACGGCTACTTCGTCGCCGACCTCGCCGACCACAGGCCCGGCAAGCCGGTCTACAACCGTGCAGTGACGCTGAAGGATTCCTGGGGCAGCCCCAAGCGGTGAGGCGCGAGTACCCCGGGTGCGCTAACAGACCCTAAACTCCCTTGGGACCCCGGTGCGGCGTCCCCAACTACGGAATCACCATGAAACGCATCCTCCTGTTCCTCGCCACCAACATCGCCGTGCTGGTCGTGCTGTCGATCGTGCTGCGGCTGTTCGGGCTCGACCGCGCGATGTACTCGCAGACCGGCCTCGACTACGGCGGCCTGCTCGCGTTCTCGGCCGTCGTGGGCTTCACCGGCTCGATCATCTCGCTCCTCCTGTCGAAGTCGATGGCCAAGTGGTCGACCGGTGCACAGGTGATCGACCAGCCTTCCAACGACGCGGAGGTCTGGCTCGTCGAGACGGTGCGCCGGCTCTCCGACAAGGCGGGCGTCGGCATGCCCGAGGTCGCCGTCTACGAGGGCGAGGCCAACGCGTTCGCCACCGGGGCGTTCAAGAACTCGGCGCTCGTCGCGGTCTCGACCGGCCTCCTGCAGTCGATGAACCGGGAAGAGGTCGAGGCGGTGCTCGCCCACGAGCTGGCGCACGTCGCCAACGGCGACATGGTGACGCTCGCGCTGATCCAGGGCGTGGTCAACACGTTCGTGATCTTCCTGTCGCGCGTGGTCGGCACGTTCGTCGACAAGGCGGTGTTCCGCAGCGACCGCGGCACCGGGCCCGGCTACTTCATCACGGTGATGGTGTGCCAGATCCTGTTCGGCATCCTCGCGTCGCTGATCGTCGCGTGGTTCTCGCGGCAGCGCGAGTTCCGCGCCGACGCCGGGAGCGCCTCGTTCCTGGGCTCGCCGCGCCCGATGGTGAACGCGCTGCGCCGCCTCGGCGGCCTCGAGCCTGGCGCGCTGCCGCAATCGCTGCAGGCGTTCGGCATCACCGAGAAGAACACGCTGATGGCGCTCTTCGCGTCGCACCCGCCGATCGAGACGCGCATCGCCGCGCTCGAAAGCCGCGGCGCTGGCTGAATTCCTCCCGGTCCCGCGATCGCGCGGGACCCGGCGGGCGAGGGCCGCGCCGATCGCGCTCGCGTATGATCGCGCCACCTGACGACGGCGGGCGGCACCATTCCGCCCAGCGGCGATGATCGATTTCCATACCGGGCAATCCTCGAACGGACAGCGCGTCGCGATCGTGCTGGAGGAATGCGGGCTGCCCTACCGCGTGCACCGCTACGCGCTGATGCAGGGCGAGCATCGGACGCCTGCCTTCGCGGCGCTGAACCCCGCGGCGATGATTCCGGTGATCGTCGACGACGACGGTCCGGGCGGGGCACCGCTGACGCTGACCCAGTCCGGGGCGATCGCGCTCTATCTCGCCGAGAAGGCCGGGAAGTTCGTTCCGCGCGACGCGCTCATGCGCATCCGCATGCACGAATGGCTCGCCTTCACGGTGAGCGACGTCGTCGCCGCGTCGGCCGGCGTGTTCCTCAACAAGATGCTGGTTCCGGAGAAGGCGCCGGCGAACGTCGCGTGGTTCGAGGAGCGCGTGCTGCGCTTCCTGCGCGTCGCCGACGCGCGCCTCGCGCATCACGAGTGGCTCGCCGGCGAGTTGTCGATCGCCGATTTTTCCCTCTACCCGGTCGTCGTCGTGCGCGCGGCGCTGGTCGACGCGGCCGGCGACCTTCCGCATCTCACGCGCTGGCGCTCGACGCTCGCCGCGCGTCCCGGCGTGGCGCGCGGCATGGCTGCCGCCGAGTGACACGTCGCCGCACGACGACAACGCCCGAGGGAAAACCCGAAGGCGGCCGGATCGACGGCTGCGCCAAGGAACTCGCGTCCCGCCGGCGGGTCTGTCGGCTTTCGGAAACAGGAGTACGACGATGAACTTCGAACTTTCGATTCGATCGACGCTCGCTGCCGCGGCGCTCGCGCTCGCCGGCGCGGCATTCGGACAGACCCCGGCCGCTCCCGCGGCCACGCCCGCAACCAAGGCAGCGACACCCGTGCCCTCGGCGGGGACGCCTGCGCCGGCGGCGATCCAGCCCAATGCGCCTTCCGGGGTCACGCAGGAACGCGGCACGCGGCGCACGACCGCCAAGGATGGCGCTGTTCCGCGCAAGGGCGCGGCCATGGCGCAGGACGCCGCCAAGGGAGGCACCGTCGACGCGGCGGCGCCGCCCGCAGGTGGCCGCGCGGCGAGGGCTGCTGCTTCCAAAACGCAGCGCGACGCCAAGGATCCCGCGCAAGCGAGCGCCCGTTCGTTGCAGTCCGCCTACACGGAGCTCATGACGCCCGAGGAGATGGCGGCCCACCGCACCAAGGTCAAGTCGCTGAAGACCTATTCCGAATGCAAGGCGCTGTTCGAGAAGACCGGCGGTGAGATGGAAGCGCGCGCGAAGGCACAGAGCAAGACGGTGAAGTCCACGCCCGCGGAGCTCTGCGACAAGGCCAAGGAGCGCGGGCGCGTGAAAGGCTGATCCGCCGACGCGTCCTTCGCGCCCGAGCGCGCCGACGGCGCGTCCCCGCCCGTTTGCCATCGGGGAAAGCGCGCGGCGCGGCCGGCGCCGCGGGCGCATGAAGGCGATGCGCCGCCCGCCGGACACTCCAAAAGCAACGGCCGGCGGGCGCGGAGTCCCGCGCGCGCCGGCCGTCGAGTCGAAGCGCCCCGCGAGGGCGGCGCGCCGTCGGGAGGCTACTTCAGGTGATTCGAGATGAGCTTGGTCATCTCGAACATCGTGACCTTCGCCTTGCCCAGAACGGCCTTGAGCTTGTCGTCGGCGTTGATCATGCGCCGGTTCATCGCGTCCTGGAGCTTGTTCTTCTTGATGTAGTCCCAGACCTTCTTCGTCACCTCGGTGCGCGGAAGCGCGGCCGAGCCGACGATCGCTGCGAGCGAGGCCGACGGGGTCATCGCCTTCATGAAGGCGGCGTTCGGCTTGCGCTTGCCGCCGGACTTCTTCGCGGCCTTCTTGGCCGGGGCCTTCCTGGCCGGGGCTTTCTTCGCGGGAGCCTTCTTGGCCGCGGTCTTCTTCACGGCGGGCTTCTTGGCGGCGGGTTTCTTCGCCGCTTTCTTGGCAGCTTTCTTGGCAGTAGCCATGGTTCTCCTTCCTGTCGAACGTGGGAGAGCGGACGATGCCGATCACGCTGAAGCGGCCCTCCTGTCATGGGTACCCCGCTCCATCGGCGGCGACTATACCGCATTTTCGCAGGGAGCAAGCGCCTTTTTCATAGGGAGAATCGCGTGCGCCGCCCCGGTGCGGCACGCGTGCGTCGGCGCGCGCGGACCCACGCGCAACCTTGTCCGCGCGCGCCGCTGGTGCAAGACTCGCGCTACCGACGCCGGACCCTCGCCATGACGCCCGCTCGCATCGCACTCGTCGCGCTTTTCGCGCTCGCGAACTTCGCGACGTCGCGGTCCGTGGGCGCGCAACCGTTGCCGATCTTCGACGCGCACCTCCACTACAACGACGAGGCGCAGCAGCCGTTTCCGCTCGCGCGCGTCCTCGCCTGGTTCCGCGAGCACGGCGTGCGCACGATCCTCGCGACGTCGCGGCCGAACGACGGGACGCGCGCGCTCGTCGACGCGGCGCGGCGCGCGCCGGCGAGCGCGCCGCGCGTCGTGCCGTTCATCCGGCCGTACCGGAACCACGACGATCGCGCGACCTGGTTCCGCGATCCGGCGATCGTCGCGCTGATCGAGCAGGAGCTCGCGCGCGACATCGACTGGCGCGGCATCGGCGAATTCCACCTGTTCGGCGCGGCCGACGCGGGCACGGGGGTCGTGAAGCACATCGTCGACCTCGCGGTGGCGCGCGGCCTCGCGCTGCACGCGCATTGCGACGAGGCGGCGCTCGAGGCGCTCTACCGGCACGATCCGCGCGTGCGCATCGTGTGGGCGCACAGCGGGTTCACCGTGCCGCCCAAGCGACTCGCCGCGTGGCTCGACCGCCATCCGACGCTGGTGGGCGAGCTCTCGTACCGCTACGACGTGACGAGCGACGGACGCCTCGATCCCGCGTGGCGCGCGCTGTTCCTGCGCCACCGCGAGCGTTTCGTGCTGGGCTCCGACACCTGGATCAACGAGCGCTGGTCGCAGTACGGCGAGATCCTCGCGACCTATCGCGGCTGGCTCGCGCAGTTGCCGCAGGACGTCGCCGCGGCGATCGCCCACGGCAACGGCGAGCGACTGTTCGCGCCGCGGGCGCCGTGAGCACCGCTCGCTGCGTTCGCGCATGCCGGATCGCGACGCTCGCCGCGGTCGCGAGCATGGCGGCGGAAGCCGGCCCGCTCTACCGGATCGAGCGCGCGGGCGTCGCGCCGTCGTACCTGTTCGGCACGCTGCATTCCTCCGACGCGCGCGTCGCCACGCTCGCACCGGCCGTGCTCGATGCGCTCGCGCGGTCGAAGCGGCTCGCGCCCGAGCTCGTGATGGGCGACGGCGACCTGCCCAATTTCGTCGCGGGCGCGAGCTACGACGAACGAGGCGGCTCGCCGATCACTTCGACGCGGGCGAGATCGGCGCGATCCGCGCCGCGCTCGGTCCCCGCGCGCCCGAAGAGGCGACATTCGCTCGCCTGAAGCCCTGGGCGGTGATGCTGCTGCTCGCACAACCGGACGCCGCCGAGCCGGGAGTCACGCTCGACGCGGTCGTGATCGACGCGGCGGCGCGGGATCAGGATCATCGGGCTCGAATTGCCCGACGAGCAGGTCGCCTCGTTCGACACGATCCCGCTCGCAAGCCAGGTCGCGCTGGTGCGCTGGGCGCTCGCCCACCGCGGCGCGCTCGCGCCCGATCACGAGGCGACGGTGCGCGCGTATCGCGCGCGCGACCTCGATCGGCTGCGCGCGCTCGGGCTCGACGCCGCGCATGGCGATCCGGCGATGCGCCGCCACGTCGCCGCGCTGATGCGCCATCTCGTCGGCGATCGCTCGGCGCTGATGGCGCACCGGCTGTTCCTGCCGCTGCGCGAAAAGCGCGTGTTCGTCTCGGTCGGCGCGCTGCACCTCGATGGCCCCGAAGGGCCTGGTCGCGCTGCTGCGCGAGCAGGGCTATCGCGTGCGGCGCCTGCGCCGCCGCCGCGGTCGCGCGGCGCGCCGATGCTAGAATGAATCGATTCGTCGCGCTCCCTCGCCGACGAGCGCCTCGATGGATCTCGCGAGCCTTCGCAACGAGTACATGCGCGCGTCGCTCGACGCCGCGGATGTCGATCCCGACCCGTTCCGCCAGTTCGCCGCGTGGCTCGACGCAGCGGTCGTGGCGCGCGTTCCCGAGCCCAACGCGATGACGCTCGCGACGGTCGGCGCCGACGGGAAGCCGTCGTCCCGCATCGTGCTCCTGCGCGACGTCGACGCAGGCGGCCTCACGTTCTATACGAACTTCCGCTCGCGCAAGGGTCGCGAGCTCGACGCGCATCCGCACGCCGCGATCGTGTTCTTCTGGCCCGAGCTCGAGCGGCAGGTCCGGATCGAGGGAACGGCCGCGCGCGCCGATGCCGCGCGGGCCGACGCGTATTTCTCGCAGCGACCGCGCACGTCGCGACTGGGCGCATGGGCGTCGCCGCAGAGCGAGCCGATCCCGGATCGCGCCTGGCTCGACCGCGCCTGGGATGGGGCGTCGCAGCGCTTCGCGACGGCCGGCGACGACGTGCCGCGGCCGCCTCATTGGGGCGGCTATACGCTCGCTCCGGTCGCCTTCGAGTTCTGGCAGGGACGCCGCTCGCGCCTCCACGATCGGATCGTCTACCGCCGCGCCGGCGACGCCTGGACGATCGGCCGGCTCGCACCGTGACGGGCGCGCGGGAGAGGCGGCGCGCGTTCGCCGTCCTGGTCGCGCTGGGCGTCGCGAACCACACGGTGCTGTCGGGCGCCCGCGTCGCCGTCTCGCTCGAGGCGCTCTCGCGCGGCGCTTCGCCCGCGACCGTGGGACTGCTGGTCGCCCTGTTCGCGCTTCTGCCGATGCTCTCGGCGGTCGCGCTCGGTCGCTTCTCCGATCGCATCGGCGCGAAGCGGCCGATGGCGATGGGCTCGGCCTGCCTCGCGCTTTCAACCGTGTTGCCCGCGTTGTGGCCGGGCTTCGCGTCGCTCTTCGCCGCGGCCGTGCTGATCGGATTCTCGTTCACGACGTTCATGATCTCGCTGCAGCAGGTGACCGGCGAGCTCGGCGAGCCGCGCAAGCGCGCGAAGCGCTTCTCGCTGCTCGCGCTCGCGTACTCGGTCTCGGGCATGCTGGGGCCGCTCGTCGCCGGCTTCGGCATCGACCATGTCGGGTACCGGATGACGTTCGCCATGCTCGCGCTCGTGCCGCTCGCTCCGCTGGCGGTGCTGCTGCGGGGCCGCCTGCCGATTCCAGCGCCGGTCGTGCACGAGGCGCCCGCGACCCCGCGCGGCATGTTCGACCTGGTGCGCAACGCGACGCTGCGGCGGCTTCTCGCGATCAACGCGATGTTCGCGCTGGGATGGGACCTGCACACGGTGTTCGTGCCGATCTACGGTTCCGAGCTCGGCCTCACGGCGAGCGAGATCGGCACGGTGCTCGCGACGTTCGGCCTTGCGACCTTCGTCGTGCGGTTCGCGATGCCGTGGATCGCCGCGCGCGCGGGCGAGACGCAGGTGCTGGCGGGCGCGCTCTTCCTTTCGGCGGCCGCCTATCTCGCGTTTCCATTCGCAGGCAGCGCGGCGACGCTCGCCGCGCTGTCGTTCGCGCTGGGGTTCGGCCTGGGCAGCGGCCAGCCGATGGTGATGTCGCTCTTGTCGTCGCGCGCGCCGCCCGGCCGCATGGGCGAAGCCGCGGGCCTGCGAATGTCGCTCGGACAGACGATGTCGGTCGCCGTGCCGCTCGCGTTCGGCGCGCTCGGCGGCGCGATCGGCCTCTTCCCGGTGTTCTGGGGCGTCGGCGCGTGCCTCGTCACCGGCGGCGTCGTGGCGCGCCGGGGTGCGTAGCCGGTCGCGCGCGTTCCCCGCCTATCCCGCGGTCGAGCGACGCTTCAGCCGATCGAAGTGCGACTTGCGGAACTTGGCGAGCTTCGGCGCGACGACTCCCATGCAATACGGTTGCCGCGCGTTGTTGGCAAAGTAATCCTGATGGTAGGCTTCGGCGGGCCAGAACGTGGCGGCGTCGCCGATCTCGGTGACGATCCTCGCCGACCACAGGCCTTTCGCGTCGAGCTCTCGCACGGCGTCCTCGGCGGTGCGCCGCTGCTCGGGCGACTGCGCGAAGATCGCCGAGCGGTACTGCGTGCCGACGTCGTGACCCTGGCGGTCCTTCGTCGTGGGATCGTGGATCGAGAAGAACACGCCGAGGAGGTCGCGGAACGACAGCGAGCCAGGGTCGAAAGTGACGCGCACGACCTCCGCGTGACCGGTGCGGCCGCCGCAGATCGCCTCGTACGACGGATTCGCCGTCGCGCCGCCAGCGTAGCCGGACTCGACCGAGGCGACGCCCTCGAGCTCGCGGAACACCGCGTCGAGGCACCAGAAGCAACCTCCGCCGAGCACGGCGGTTTCGTGGACGGGGCGATCCATCGTCGACTCCTCGCGAGGCAGCGGCCATGGTACTCCGGTGCGCCCGGTGGGCGCCCGCGGCGGGCGGCGCTATCGGTCGCGCGGGATGTCCCCGAACTTACGCGCCCGGGGATTGCGGCGATAATGCGGCGCCCGCGCCTTGCGCCCGTCGCGCGCGAACGTCGCCACGCCCGGCGCGCCGCATCCGAATGCCTCCCGTGATCGAACTTTTCCGCAGCGCCGCCTCGCGCCTTCGCGGCATCCGCGTGTCCAGCACCGCGGCGAGCCTCGCGTTCACGACGATGCTCGCGCTCGTCCCGCTCGCGACGGTCACGTTCGTCGTCGTCGCGCGCTTCCCGGAATTCGAGCAGGGGATCCACGTGTTCGAGGACTGGATCGTGCGCGTGCTCCTGCCCGGCGTCGGCCACGGCGTGGTGCGCGACGCGGTCGTCGGATTCGCCGAGCAGGCGGCACGGCTCACGGGCGTCACGCTGCTGTTCGTGGCGGTCACGGCGGCGCTCCTCGTCGCCACGATCGAAAACGAGATCAACCTGATCTTCGGCGTGCGGCGCGCGCGGCCGCTCGCGCGGCGCGTCCTCGTCTACGCGATCGGCGTGTCGCTCGGCCCGGTCGTCGCGGGCATCAGCATCTCGGCGACGACCTGGCTCATCGGCCAGTCGATCGACGCGGTGCCGATGCACGATGCGTTCGCGGCATTCGTCGGGCGGCCGCTGCCGTGGCTGTTCGCCGTCGTCGCGTTCACGCTCGTCTACGAGGTGGTGCCGTACCGCCGCGTGCGCTGGCGCCACGCGCTCGCCGGAGGCCTCCTGGCGGCCACGGCGTTCGAAGCCGCCAAGGCGGGATTCGCGTGGTACGTCGCCAACGTCAGCGCCTACCGGCAGATCTACGGCGCGCTCGCCGTGCTGCCGCTCTTCATGCTGTGGCTCTACGTCTGCTGGTTCATCGTGCTCGCCGGCGCGGCGATCGTGTCGGCGCTGACCCCGGGCAGCCGCGCCGCGGCCGCCGGATGAGCGCCGCGCGACGCGCCTCGCGCACGCCGGCGCAATCGCGCCTTGCCGAAACGCCCTCCAAAAGCTACAGTCGCGCGGACCTCTGCTTCGGGAGAATCGCAACGTGTGGTCGTTGATCCAAGCGGCCGGATGGCCCATCTGGCCGCTCCTGGCCGCGTCGATCGTCGCGCTCGCGCTGATCTTCGAGCGCCTCTATTCGCTGCGCCAGAGCATCGTCGCGCCGCCGGGGCTCGTCGACCAGGTGCTCGCCGAGTTCCGCCAGACGGGCGCCACCCCGGAACTGCTCGCGAAGACGGCGCGCAGGGCGCCGCTCGGCCGGCTGCTCGCGGCCGGGCTCGCCAACGTCAAGAGCCCGCGCCCGGTGATGAAGGAGGCGATCGAGGAGGTCGGCCGCGTCGTGATCCACGAGCTCGAGCGGTTCCTGACGACGCTCGGCACGATCGCGGCGATGGCGCCGCTGATGGGACTCTTCGGCACCGTCGTCGGCATGATCGAGATTTTCGGCTCGCAGACGTCGACCGGCAGCAACCCGATCCAGCTCGCGCACGGCATCTCGATCGCGCTCTACAACACGGCGTTCGGCCTCGTCGTCGCGATCCCCGCGATGATCTTCTATCGCTATTTCCGCGCCAAGGTGGACACGCTGGTCGTCGAGATGGAGCAGCAGGCCACGAAGCTCGTCGACCTCGCGCACGGCGAGCGGGCCTAGGGAAGCTCTGCGTAACCTCACGGCGCGCGCGGACTCGCATGCACGAACTT
>JBDTNO010000012.1:0-31682 GCA_039933715.1 Betaproteobacteria bacterium | reverse complement strand
GGGCGGCCCGGCGGAAGGTGTGGCCCCCCCGATGCGGCCTTCGGCCGCCTCCCCCAGGGGGCGCCGCGCCGTTGGGGCGGCCCGGCGAGCACGGTCAGGACGGCGACTTCAGCTCGGCGCTCGCCGATTGAAGGTAATTCTGCACGCCCAGCCTTTCGCAAAGCTCGAGCTGCGTCTCCAGCCAGTCGATGTGCTCTTCCTCGCTATGCAGGATCGACTCGAAGAGCTCGCGCGACACGTAGACCTTGATCGACTCGCAGTGCGCGATCGCGGTGGGCAGCGCCGGGTGCGCGTCCTGCTCGAGCGCGAGGTCGCAGGCGAGCGCCTCGCGCACGTCCTCGCCGATGCGGATCTTGTGCAGGTCCTGCAGGTTCGGCAGACCCTCGAGGAACAGGATGCGCTCGATCAGCCGGTCGGCATGTTTCATCTCGTCGATCGACTCGTGGCGCTCGATCTCGGCGAGGCGCGCGAGCCCCCAATGCGAGAACATCCGCGCGTGCAGGAAGTACTGGTTGATCGCGGTCAGCTCGTTGACGAGCACCGCGTTCAGATGGCGGATGACTTCGCGATCGCCCTTCGTGGAATCATCTCCCCCGGACACGGAAGGCCCCGCGACGATTCTAGCCGACGATGCGGCGACCCCGCTGGATCGCTTCTCAGTCGTCGCCGCCGACCGCGCACGCCGACTCGGCGTCGAGCGCGTCGGCGAGCACGCCGCGCGCGCAGTCGGTTCAGCGTCGGCAGCAGGTCGCCACGCCGAGCGACGACTGGAGATCCTCGAGCGTGCGCGCGCCGAGCTTCGCAGCCGCGCGGATCTCGCGGTCGGTGATGGCGTTGCAGATGCAGACGACCAAGGCGCGCTCCCGGTTCAGGCCCGTTGCGCGGGAACGCGCGCAAGGCGGTCGGCGAGCCAGGTCCACAAGAGCCAGGCCGCCGGCACGAGCACCATCACGTAGGTGAGCATCCGGCCCCACGCTCCGTCCGGGCCGTAGGGCTCGGTGGCGAGGTGCAGCGCTTCGTTGTCGACACCCGGGATGACGCCGGCCTCGCTGAACTCGTAGAGCGCGTAGATCACGAGCTGGATCGAGAACAGCACGAGGAACAGCGACGTGACCTGGAAGAAGCTGCGCAGGTTGACGCGCTGCCCATAGCGCGCCCACGCCCACGCGAGCAGCGCGGCCAACGCGACGCCGGCGAGGAGGCCGGCGATGAGGTCGGCGTGGCCGGTCTCGCGCGCGAGCGTCGTCAGCACGAGCGCCGTCTCCATGCCTTCGCGCACGATCATCAGCAGCACGAACGCGAACACGCCGGCCAGCGCGCCGACGCCCGCGCGCGCGGCCGCGGTGTCGACCTTCGCGGCGATGTCCGAGCGCATCGTGCGCGCGGCCCTCTGCATGTAGGCGACCATCGAGACGACCATCGCGGCGGCGAGCGCGGCGAGCACGCCCTCCCACAGCGGCTTGTTGTCGGCCTGCGCGAACAGCCACGCGGCCAGGAACGAGAACAGCACGCCGGCCGCGGTACCCGCATACACGGCGGGCGCGAGCGCGAGGCGGCCCGACTTGCGGAGGTAGGCCAGCGTCAGCGCGACGATCAGGAACGCTTCGACGCCTTCGCGGAACGAGACGAGCGCTGCCGTGAGCATGGGGATGGCGATCCGGGCGATGGTGGGTAACGGGCGCGGCCCGCGCCTGCGGCGGGCGGCGCGAATCGGGCCGAGTGCGGGCGAATGGGAATGATTCGCATTATGAAATGCCGACCGCGGGAATGCAAGCCCCCCTTCAGCTCCATTCGCGTCGCGGAACCGGAACCTCCGTCGCCTGTGCGGAGTGGGCCGATGCGCCGCCGTCCCCGGGGAGTGCGGGGCAAGGGACATGGCCCGGAGAGGCGCCCCGGTAGAATTGACGCCTTCTCCCCGCATCGGGCCCCCGGTGGCCGAACCCGCCGACCTTTCCCGCCTCAGGATCGACCGAAGCCTCGCCCCGATCCGCCGCCGCCGCACGCGGCGATGGGTCGTGCTGGGCGTGCTCGCGCTGGCCGCGGTCGCCGCGGCGGCATGGTTCGTCATGCGGCCACGCGTCGCGGATGTCCAGACGGTCGCGGTGGTCACGAGCTTCCCGTCGCAGCAGTACGTCGTGCTGAACGCGACCGGCTACGTCGTCGCGCAGCGCAAGGCTGCGATCGCGTCGAAGGCGACCGGGCGGCTCGAGTGGCTCGGAGTCGCCGAGGGATCGCGCGTCAAGGCGGGCGAGGTGATCGCGCGCATCGACAGCCGTGACGTCGTCGCGCAGTCGCAGGCCGCCGAAGCGCAGACCAACGCCGCGCGCGCGTCGCTCGAGCAGGTGCTCGCCGACGAGCGTGACGCGCTCGCGCAACACCGCCGCAACGTCGATCTCGTCGGCAAGGGATTCGTCTCGCAGTCGTCGCTCGATACGTCGAAGGCCCGCGCCGAGCGCGCAGTCGCCGGCGTCGGCAGCGCGCGGGCGGCGCTGGCCGCCGCCGAGGCGAGCGCGCGCAACGCCGGCGTCTCGGTCGACTACACGCAGATCCGCGCGCCGTTCGACGGCGTGATCCTGTCGAAGAGCGCGAACGTCGGCGACATGGTGACGCCGTTCTCGAGCGCGACCGATTCGAAGGGCGCGGTCGTCACGATGGCGGACATGGACACGCTCGAGGTCGAGGCGGACGTTTCCGAGTCGAGCCTGTCGAAGGTCAGGGTCGGCCAGCCCGCCGAGATCGTCCTCGACGCGCTGCCCGACACGCGCTTCCTCGGCCACATCAGCCGGATGGTCCCGACCGTCGACCGCGCGAAGGCGACGGTGATGACCAAGGTGCGCTTCGAGCGCATCGACCCGCGCGTGCTGCCCGAGATGAGCGCGAAGGTCTCGTTCCTCTCGCAGGACGTGACGCCCGACCAGCAGAAGCCGCTGACCGCGGTGTCCGCCGACGCGGTCGTCGTGCGCGACGGCAGGAGCGTCGTGTTCGTCGTGCGCGAAGGCGCCGCGGTTGCCGTGCCGGTGACGACCGGCGCGACGCTCGGCGACCTCGTCGCGATCACCGGCGAGGTCAAGTCGGGAGAGAAGGCCGTGCTGAAGCCCGCGCCCGACCTCGTTTCAGGAACGCGCGTGAAAGTCGCGGCCAAGTGAGCGTAAGCCCCGACACTGCAACGGCGCCGGAGCCTTCGACTTCGGCCCCGGCTCCGGACTCCGCGTCGGACAGCCCGGTCGACACCGGGCCTCGAATCCTGGTTTCGATCCGCTCGCTGTCCAAATACTATGTGCGCGGCGACCAGGTGATCCCGGTGCTCGTCGACCTCGACCTCGACGTGGCCGAGGGCGACTTCGTCGCGCTGATGGGCCCGTCGGGCTCCGGCAAGTCGACGCTGCTCGACCTCGTCGCCGGGATCGACAAGCCCTCCGGTGGCGAAATCCGCATCGCGGGCGTCGACATCGCGCGGCTGTCGGAAGGCGAGCTCGCCGCTTGGCGCGCCGCGCACGTCGGCTTCATCTTCCAGTTCTACAACCTGATGCCGGTGCTCTCCGCGTTCGGCAACGTCGAGCTCCCGCTGCTCCTCACCTCGCTCTCGCGCCGCGAGCGGCACGAGCGCGTCGCGATCGCGCTCGCGCTGGTCGGGCTCACGGATCGCGCGGACCACTATCCGAACGAGCTGTCGGGCGGCCAGCAGCAACGCGTCGCGATCGCCCGCGCGCTCATCACCGACCCCACGCTGGTCGTCGCCGACGAGCCCACCGGCGACCTCGACCGCACGACCGCCGGCGAGATCCTCGGCCTCCTCGGACGCCTCAACGAGGAGCTGGGCAAGACGATCCTGATGGTGACGCACGATCCGAAGGCGGCCGAGCGCGCGCATCGCGTCGTGCACCTCGAAAAGGGAGTGCTCGCGGACTGACGCGGGCAGCCGCCGGTGTTCGTCCCGCTGCTCGTGCTGCGCAACCTCTTCCGGCACAAGTTGCGGACGCTGCTGACCGCGCTCGGCATCGTGATCGCGATCGCGTCGTTCGGCATTCTCCGCACGGTCGTCGACGCGTGGTACGCGGGCGCCAACGCGTCGAGCTCGGCGCGCCTCGTGACGCGCAGCTCGGTGTCGCTCGTGTTCCCGCTGCCGCTCAATTACGCGCAGAAGATCCGCCAGGTCGCCGGCATCGAGTCGGTCGCGGCGGTCAACTGGTTCGGCGGCGTCTACATCAGCGAGCGCAACTTCTTCCCGCAATTCGCGATCCAGGCGCCGGCCTACCTCGCGATGTATCCCGAGATCCTGCTCGCGGACGCCGAGCGCAAGGCGTTCTTCACCGATCGCCAGGGCGCGATCGCCGGGCGAAAGCTCGCCGACCAGTACGGCTGGAAAGTCGGCGACGCGATTCCGCTGCGCGGCACGATCTTCCCCGGCACCTGGACGTTCGCGCTTCGCGGCATCTACGACGGCGCGGACAAGACGGTCGACCAGTCGACGTTCTTCTTCCACTGGGAGTACCTGAACGAGACGGTGCGGAAGTCGAATCCTCGGCGCGGCGACCAGGCGGGGCTCTTCGTCGTGCGCATCCGGGATCCCGGACAGGCGGCCGAGGTCTCGCAGGCGGTCGACGCGACGTTCGCGAATTCGCTCGCCGAGACGCTCACCGAGACCGAGAAGGCGTTCCAGCTCTCGTTCGTCGCGATGACCGAGGCGATCCTCGTCGCGATCCAGGCGGTGTCGTACGTGGTGCTGCTGATCATCATGGCGGTGATGGCGAACACGATGGCGATGACCGCGCGCGAGCGTTACGGCGAATACGCGACGATGAAGGCGCTCGGGTTCACCGGCGCGTTCGTCGCCGGCCTCATCACCGCCGAGTCGCTGGGGCTGGCGCTTTTCGCGGGCGTCGCCGGCATCGCGCTCACGTTTCCGCTGGCCGCGGCGTTCGCCGAGGCGATGGGCACGCTGTTCCCGGTGTTCTTCGTCTCGGAGGAGACGGTCGCGCTTCAGCTCGGGGCCTCGTTCGCCGTCGGCCTCGTCGCCGCGGCGGTCCCGGCGTGGCGCGCGGCGCGCGTGCGCATCGTCGACGGCCTGCGCGCGGTCGCCTGACGGTCCGGATCCCGGTCGATCGTGGCGCTTCCGTTCTCCTACGTCGTGCGAAACCTCGTCGCTCGCCGGCTCACGACCGCGCTCACCGTGGGTGGCATGGCGCTCGTCGTCTACGTGTTCGCTACCGTGCTGATGCTCGCCGCGGGCCTCGAGCGGACGCTGGTCGCCACCGGCAGCGACGACAACGTCGTCGTCATCCGCAAGGGCGCGCAGACCGAGGTGCAGAGCGGCGTCGACCGCATCCAGGCTTCGATCGTCGAGTCGCTTCCCGGCATCGCGACCGGCGAGGACGGCCGCCCGCTCGTGTCGAAGGAACCGGTCGTGCTCATCAGCCTCCCGAAGCGCGAGTCGGGCAAGCCGTCGAACGTCGTGATCCGCGGCGTCACGACGGCCGGCTACGCGCTGCGCCCGCAGGTGCGCATCGTCGACGGCCGGCTGCCGCGGCCCGGCACCGCGGAGGTGATCGCCGGCCGCTCGATAGCCGAAGGCTTCCGCGGCGCCGGCCGCGACGAGACCGTGCGCTTCGCGTCGCGAGACTGGACCGTCGTCGGCGTCTTCGACGCGGGGCGCACCGGATTCGACTCGGAGATCTGGGGCGACGCCGAGCAGATGCTGCAGGCGTTCCGCCGTCAGGGCTACTCGTCGGTGATTTTCCGGCTCGCCGACGGGTCGCGCTTCGACGCGATGCGCCAGGCGATCGAGGCCGACCCGCGCCTCACGCTCGAGGCGAAGCGCGAGACGCGCTTCTACGCCGACCAGTCGGAGGCGCTGTCGAAGTTCATCACCTACCTCGGCACGTCGATCTCGATCATCTTCTCGATCGGCGCGGTCATCGGCGCGATGATCACGATGTACGCGAGCGTCGCCGCGCGCACCGGCGAGATCGGCACGCTGCGCGCGCTCGGTTTCTCGCGCGCCGCGATCCTGACGGCGTTCCTGACCGAGTCGCTGCTGCTGGGCTTCGTCGGCGGAGCGATCGGGCTCGCCGGCGCTTCGCTGATGCAGGCGGTCTCGATCTCGACGATGAACTTCCAGACGTTCGCCGAGATCGCGTTCTCGTTCACGCTCACGCCCGGCATCGTGGCGGCATCGCTGGGGTTCGCGCTCGCGATGGGCTTCATCGGCGGATTCCTGCCCGCGGCGCGCGCCGCGCGCATGAAGATCGTCGACGCGCTTCGCGCCGCCTGAAGACTCCGTGCCTCGCCCGGTGCCGCTCGACCTCGACACGCTGCGCCGCTACGCGGTCGGGCGCGCATTTCCCCGGTCGCCCGATGCCGAGCGCGCGGTGGAACGGCTCGGATTCGTCCAGTACGACCCGATCCGCGCGCCCGCGACCGCGCAGGACCTGATCCTGCGCCATCGCGTCGACGGCTACCGCGCGGGCGACCTCGATCGCGCGTACCCGGGCGCCGCGCTCGAGGAGGCTTTCCTGCACGTCTACGGCGTCATGTCCGCCGCGCGGGCGAACGCGCTGCATCCGCGCGGCGACGCGACGACCTGGCGCGTCGAGCGCGAGCATCCGATGCTCGCGCGGCGCGTGATGCGGCATGCGAACGCGCGCGAGACGACGCACCCGCGCACGCTGGCGCTGGCCCTCGATGCACCGTCGACCACCGGCGGCTGGGGCGGCGAGTCGTCCGCGTCGACCCGGGTGCTCGACATGCTTCATTACCGCGGCCGGCTGCGCATCGTCCGGCGCGACGCGGGCATCCGCGTCTACGCGCCGGCGCGCGAACGGCCGCGCGCGACCGGCCCGGCGGCGCGCGGGCACCAGTTGCTCGACCTCCTGCTGCGGCTCTACGCACCGTTGCCGACCTCGACGCTGCGCCAGCTCGCACTGATGGTCCGCGGGGCGGCGCTCGGCGACGACCGCCGCGCGCGCGCGATCGAGACGTTCACGCGCTCGCGCGGCGTGGCGCACGCGATCGTCGACGGCGTCCGCTACCTGTGGCCCGCGGACGAAGATCCCCTGGCGAACGCGGCCGAAGAGCGCGTGCGCATGCTCGCGCCGTTCGACCCGCTGACCTGGGACCGCCGGCGCTTCGAGCACCTGTGGGGCTGGGGCTACCGGTTCGAGGCGTACACGCCCGCGGACCAGCGGCAGTACGGGTACTACGCGCTGCCGCTCTTGTGGCGCGAACGCGTGGTCGGCTGGGCGAACGCGCAGCCGGCGGGCGAGGGTTTCGCGCTCTCGACGCATTTCGTCGGCGCGAAGCCGCGCGACCCCGCGTTTTTGCGCGCGCTCGACGAGGAGGTCGACGCGCTCACGCGTTTCGCGCGCCGCGGCCGCAAGCGCGGAGCGGCCGTGTGAACGCACCCGCGCTCTTTGCGATCAGCACCGCGATCTGGGGCTCCACCTGGCTCGTGATCACCTGGCAGCTCGGGATCGTGCCGCCCGAGGTGTCGGTCGCCTACCGCTTCGCGCTCGCGGCCGCGTTGCTCGCGGCGTGGTGCTCGACGACCGGCCGCTCGCTCGCGTTCACCCCGCGCCAGCACCTGTGGCTCGCGGCCTGGGGCGCGATGATGTTCGGCCTGAACTACGTGGGCGTCTATTACGCCGAGGCGCTGGTGTCGTCGGGACTCGTCGCCGTGCTGTTCGCGACCATCGTGTTCATGAGCCCGATCGGCATGCGCGTCTTCCACGGCACGCCGCTGTCCGGTCGCATGCTGGTCGCCGCGACGCTCGGCGTCGCCGGCGTCGCGCTGCTGTTCCTCCCCGAGCTCGAGTCGGCGCGCGACGGCGGCTCGGCCGCGCTCGGCATCGCGTACGCGCTCGGCGCGACCGCGATCGCGACGGGTGGCAATCTGGTCGCGGTGCGCAACCACGCGAAGGGCCTCCCGTTGTTTCCGACGACCGCGTGGGGGATGTTCTACGGGGCTTTGGTCGCCGCGATCGTCGCGCTGGCGCAGGGCGTGACGTGGTCGTTCGACCCGCGCTGGCCGTACGTCGCCTCGCTCGCGTACCTCGCGGTGTTCGGCAGCATCTTCGCGTTCGGCGCCTACCTGACGCTGCTGAAGAAGGTCGGGGCGGGGTCGTCCGCCTACGTCGGCGTGTCGACGCCGGTGATCGCGATGCTGCTGTCCACGCTGTTCGAAGGCTACCGCTGGAGCTGGCCCGCGATGCTGGGCGTCGCGCTCGCGATCGCCGGCAACGTGATGGCATTGCGGACGCAAAAGCCGCACTGACGTCGCGTGCGCAAGCGCGCGGATGGAGCGCGAGTCGGGCCGCCCGAGTCCGTGGTGCCCGCAACGGGAGTCCAGCGCGCAGCGTGCGCCCGCACCTGGGACACCCCGCTATTCAAAGGTCAACCGCGCCTCGGTGATGAGCTTCTTCCAGTTCGCGAGATCGCGCGCGATCAGCGCACCGAGCGCGGCGGGCTCGCCTGGAATCAGCTCGGCGCCTTCGCGCTCGAGCCGCTCGCGCACTTCGGGCTGCGCGAGCACGCGCTTGACCTCCGCGGCGAGTCGCGCGATCGGCTCCCGCGGCGTGCCCGCCGGCGCGACGATGCCCCAGTAGTTGACGACATCGGCGTTAGGCACGCCTTCTTCCTGCCACGACGGCACGTCGGGCATTTGCGGAATGCGCTTGGCGCCGGTCACCGCGAGCACGCGCACACGCTTGTCGGCTGCGAGCGGCAGCGCGGCGGGAATCGACGCGGTCATCGCGTGCAGCGTCCCACCGAGCAGGTCCTTGGTCGCGTCCGCGATGCCGCGGTAGGGGACGTGCACGACGTGGGTGCCGGTGCGCGCCATGAAGAGCTCGAGCGCGAGATGGTTGACGCTGCCCGACCCGGCCGAGCCGTAGTTGAGCCTGCCCGGCTCGCGCCGCGCGAGCTCGATGAACTCGCGCATCGTCGTCGCCGGCACCGAAGGAGCGACGACGAACGCGAGCGGTCCCGAGGCGATCGGCGCGACCGGCACGAACTGGCCGACCGGGTCGTAGCCGGGATTGCGCGCCGAAGCGGCGACTGTCGTGAACGGCGAGGCGACGAACAGCAGCGTGTAGCCATCGGGCTCCGCCTTCGCGACTTCCGCCGCGCCGATCGCGCCGCCGGCGCCTGTGCGGTTGTCGACGACGACCGACTGACCGAGGCGATCGGAGAGCTTCTGCGCGACGTAGCGCGCGACGGTGTCGGTCCCCGCGCCCGGAGAGAACGGGACGACGAGCCGGATCGGCTTGACCGGATACTGGGCGGAGGCCGTCGCGGCGGCGAAGGCGAGGAGTGCGGCGGCGAGGCTCTTGGCGATCGTCATGGGCTGGATGGCGTCGGCGGAAAGGGCGAAAGGGCGACAGCTTGCATCGCGTGGATGACAGCGTCGTGACCCCGGCCGGCGCCATCGTCGTCCGAAATCCGCCGGGCGTCCAGCAGGATTCCCCCGAAACGGGGCACGCGCGGCCAGGGAATGGCTCCGGATCACGCGGGTTCGTGCGCCGATCGCAAAGTCAGCGCGGATCGGCTCCCGGGATGACGTCCAGGTTGTCGATGAGGCGCGTCGTGCCGAGCCTCGCTGCGCCGAGCACGACGAGCCGCGCCGGAGGGTCGGGATCCTGCGGGTGCGGGATGCGAAGTCCGAGGCCATGGCGCACGGAGACGTAGTCGACCTGCCAGCCGTGGCGCGCGAGTTCGGCGCGGCCGCCGACTTCGAGGTTCGCGAAGTCGCGCCGGCCTTCGCCGATCGACGAGGCGATACCCGCGAGCATCCGATAGAGGCGCGGCGCCTCGGCGCGCTCGGCGGACGTCAGGTAGACGTTGCGCGACGACAGCGCGAGCCCGTCGGGCGCGCGCACCGTCTCGCCCGCGACGACCTCGATCGGCAGGTTGAATTGCCGCACCATCCCGCGCACGAGCTCGAGCTGCTGGCGGTCCTTCCTGCCGAACACCGCAGCCTGCGGGCGCACGAGGTTGAAGAGCTTCAGCACCACCGTGCAGACGCCCTCGAAAAAACCCGGGCGGAACGCGCCCTCGAGCTCCTCGCCGAGCGGCGGCGGCCGCACGCGGTAGAGCTGCGGCACCGGAACCATCTCCTGCTCGGCGGGCGCGAACAGGATATCGACACCCGCGCGCTCGAGGCCGGTGCGATCGGCGTCCATCGTTCGCGGGTAGCGGTCGTAGTCCTCGTTCGGCCCGAACTGCAGCCGGTTCACGAAGATGCTCGCGACGACGCCTTCGCCGTGCGACCGCGCGAGGCGCATCAGCGCGAGATGGCCGTCGTGCAGGTTGCCCATCGTCGGCACGAACGCGACGCGGCGAAAACGCGCGGTCTCCGCCGCGAGCGCGGTCGCGGTCGTGACGACGTTCAACGCACGCCCGCCTTCATGCCGACGGGCCGAGATTGAAGAACTCGCGCCGGCCGCGCATCGACGCGATCCGCGCGACGAGCAGCGCGAAATGCGACGGGTTGTCGACGAAGTTGAGCCGCTCGCTGTTGACGATCAGGAGCGGCGCGCCGTCGTACTGGTAGAAAAAGCGCGTGTAGGTGTCGGCGACGCGCGCGAGATACGATTCCTCGACGGTTCGCTCGAAGTCGACGCCGCGCCTTTGCACGCGATCGACGAGCACCGCCACCGGCGCCTGCAGGTAGATGACGAGGTCGGGGGTCGGCACCTGCGGCTTCTGGTGCAGGTAGATCTTCTCGTACAGCGCGTACTCGTCGTCGGAGAGGTTGATGCGCGCGAACAGCGGGTCCTTGTCGAACAGGAAGTCCGCTACGGTCGGGCGCCGGAAGAGATCGAGCTGCGCGAGCGCGCGGAGCTGGTCGACGCGCTGGAACAGGAACGTGAGCTGCGTCGGCAGCGCGAAGCGCGCGCGATCCTCGTAGAAGCGCGCGAGGAACGGGTTGTCCTCGGGCTGCTCGAGCAGCGGATCGGCGTGCATCACGTGCGCGAGCTCGCGCGCGAGCGACGTCTTGCCGGCGCCGATCGGGCCCTCGACGACGACGTAGCGGCATTTCGCGAGATCCATCGGTCATCCGCGGTGCGTGCGCGTGCGCGCGATGCGCTGGTCGCGCACGCCGCCGAGCGCGCCGCGCGCGAGACCGCGCCCGGGGATCGTCGCCGCGGGCAGCACGTCGGCGAGCGGCCGCAGCACGAACGCGCGCTCGTGCATGCGCGGATGCGGGACCACGAGCCCCGGCGCGTGCACGCGGCGCCGGCCGAATAGTAGCAAATCGAGGTCGAGCGTCCGTGCGGCCTTCGGCGGCCCGTGACGATCGCGGCGGCGGTGCTGGCGACGCTCGATCGCGAGCATCCGCACCAGCAGCGCGCGCGTCGAGAGGCGCGTCTCGAGCACGGCAACCGCGTTCACGTAATCGGGTTGGGATCCGCTCGTGCCGACCGGCGCCGACACGTAGCTCGGCGAGACGCGGACGACGCGGGTCCGTGGAAGGCGCGCCAGCGCGCGGACCGCGCGCGCGACTTGCCGGCGCGGATGGGAGAGATTGCTTCCCAATCCGACGATCGCGCGCGTCATTCCGGCGCGGAATCGTCGGCCGGAGGCGCCTCCGGCGCGTTTCCCGGCGCGCGACGACGACCACGCGTGCGTCGCCGCTTCTTCGGCGCCTCGTCGGGCTTCAGCATCGTCTCGCGCTCGGCCTCGCCGCATTCCTGGAACTTCGTCCACCAGTCGACCAGCGCCTTCTGGACCTCGCCGCTCTCGCCGCGGATCGCGAGGAAATCGTAGGCGGCGCGGAACCGCGGGTGCTCGAGCAGGCGCGCCGGCCGGTTGCCCGCGCGCTGCTCGAAGCGCGGCTGCAGCGACCAGATCTCCTTGATCGTCGCCTCGAAGCGGCGCGGGATCGCGATGCGCTCGGCCTGCTGCTCGAGCACGCGATCCATCGCGTCGAGCAGCGCGGGAAGCGGCTTGTCGCCCTTGGTCTTCGCGGCCGTCCACTGCGCGAGCACCTCGTGCCACAGCAGCGTCGCGAACAGGAACGCCGGCGACACGCCCATGTCCTCGCGCACGCGCCGGTCGGTGTGCGCGAGCGCGACGTCGATGAACTTCTGCCCCATCGGCTGCTCGAGGATCATGTCGAGCAGCGGCAGGAGGCCGTGCGCCAGGCCGTGCGCGCGGAGGCTCTTCAGCGTGTCCGCCGCGTGCCCGGACAGCAGCAGCTTCTGCATCTCGTCGAACAGTCGCGCCGGAGGCACGTTCTGCATCAGCGCAGCGAGCTTCGGGATGGGCTCGGCCGTGCGCTTGTCGATCGTCACGCCGACCTTGGTCGCGAGACGCACCGCGCGCAGCATCCGCACAGGGTCCTCGCGGAAGCGCGTGACCGGCGGGCCGATCAGGCGCAGTCGCCGCGCGCGCACGTCGGCCACGCCGCCGACGTAGTCCCAGACCTCCTCGGTCGTCGGGTCGAAGTAGAGCGCGTTGATCGTGAAGTCACGCCGCGCCGCGTCCTCGGCATGGGTGCCGTAGACGTTGTCGGTGATGAGGCGGCCGTGCTCGTCGGTGGCCTCGTCGGCCTTCTGCGGCGCGCGAAAGGTCGAGACCTCGATCACCTCGTTGCCCACGTGCACGTGGACGAGCCGGAAGCGCCGCCCGATGATGAACGCCCGCCGGAACAGCGGCTTCACCGCCTCGGGCGTCGCGTCGGTCGCGATGTCGAAGTCCTTGGGCGTGAGGCCGAGCATCAGGTCGCGCACGGCGCCGCCGACGACGAACGCCTTGAAGCCCGCGTCCTGGAGCCGGCGGGTCACCGTGCGCGCCGCGTAGCTGACCTGGTCGCGGCGCACCGGATGCGCGTCGGCGCGTACGATCACCCGCTCACCCAGCGGGCGGCCGGGCCAGAGGCGGGCGATCAGGCGGCGGATCATCGGGGACTGCGGCGGGGCGCTCCGCGGACGGCGGCGCGCGGTGCGACGGAGGAAGGCATCGCAGCGGAGGCGGATGGTAGCACGCCGGGCTCGACGATCTCTTCGCGCCACGCCCCCGGCGCGAGCGATCCGAGCGTCCAGCCGCCGACCGACCGGCGCACGAGCCGCAGCGTCGGAAGGCCGACCGCCGCGGTCATCCGGCGCACCTGGCGATTGCGTCCCTCGTGCACGGTGATCTCGAGCCACGCGGTCGGGATCGCGCGCCGCACGCGGATCGGCGGATCGCGCGGCCACAGCGCCGGCGCCGGATCCAGGCGGCGCACGCGCGCTGGCGACGTGGGACCGTCGCGTAGCTCGACGCCGCGCGCGAGCGCCGCGAGCGCGTCGTCCGTCACCACGCCCTCGACCTCCGCCCAATAGGTCTTCGGCATCCTGTGGCGCGGGTTGGCGATGCGCGCCTGCAGCGCGCCATGCGCGGTGAGCACGACGAGCCCCTCGCTGTCGGCGTCGAGGCGCCCGGCCGGATACACGTCGGGACGGTCGATGTACGCGGCGAGCGTCGGGCGCCCGTCGGTCGACGTGAACTGGCACAACACGCCATAGGGCTTGTTGAAGAGCACGACGGTCGCGAGCGGCGAACGCGCCGCAGCGACCGGTCGATGGCGCGTGCGATGGGCGGTCGGCGGCATGGCTCGGGTGGGCAGTCAGGTCGAAATCGCGGATAATCGCGGGTTGTTTGCCGCGCTACGCGGCCCGTCCGCTCGGTGGCGGCGCCGATCCGCGATTCGCCGCCCGGCGGACGCGAGCGCCGCGGCGCGGACCCTTCCCCCAGGAGATGCTCCAGCATGTACCAGCACGTCAAGATTCCCGCGGGCGGCCAGAAGATCACCGTCAACGAGGACTTCAGCCTGAACGTCCCGGACCACCCGATCATCCCCTACATCGAGGGCGACGGCACCGGGGTCGACATCACGCCGGTCATGATCAAGGTCGTCGACGCCGCGGTGGCGAAAGCGTACGGCGGCAAGCGGAAGGTCCACTGGATGGAGATCTACGCGGGCGAGAAGGCCACGCGCGTCTACGGGCCCGACGTGTGGCTCCCCGAGGAGACGCTCGCGATCGTCAGGGACTACGTCGTATCGATCAAGGGACCACTGACGACGCCGGTCGGCGGCGGCATCCGCTCGCTCAACGTCGCGCTGCGCCAGGAGCTCGACCTCTACGTGTGCCTGCGGCCGGTGCGGTGGTTCCAGGGAGTGCCCTCGCCGGTGAAGCATCCGGAGAACGTCGACATGGTGATCTTCCGCGAGAACTCGGAGGACATCTACGCCGGCATCGAATGGCCGGCCGAGTCCGAGCAGGCGAAGAAGCTCATCCATTTCCTGATCCACGAGATGGGCGTGACGAAGATCCGCTTCCCCGCGACGTCGGGAATCGGCATCAAGCCCGTGTCGCGCGAAGGGTCCGAGCGCCTCATCCGGCGCGCCTACCAGTACGCGATCGACAACAACCGCCGCTCGGTCACCCTCGTGCACAAGGGCAACATCCAGAAATTCACCGAGGGCGCCTTCCGCGACTGGGGCTATGCGCTCGCGCAACGCGAGTTCGGCGCGAAGCCGCTCGACGGCGGTCCGTGGATGACCTTCAGGCATCCGAAAACCGGAACGGACATCGTCGTCAAGGACGTGATCACCGACGCGATGCTCCAGCAGATCCTGCTGCGCCCGGCCGATTACGACGTGCTCGCGACGCTCAACCTCAACGGGGACTACATCTCGGACGCGCTGGCCGCGGAAGTGGGCGGCATCGGCATCGCGCCGGGCGCCAATCTGTCCGACACGGTGGCGAACTTCGAAGCGACGCACGGCACCGCTCCCAAGTACGCGGGCAAGGACTACGTCAACCCCGGCTCCGTAATCCTCTCCGCCGAGATGATGCTGGTCCACATGGGTTGGCGTGAAGCCTCGAAGATCATCCTCGACAGCCTCGAGCGGGCGATCGGCGACAAGGTCGTCACCTACGACTTCGCGCGCCTGATGGACGGGGCGAAGCAGGTTTCCTGCTCGGGGTTCGGGCAGGCGATGATCGAGCGGATGTAGCGAAGCGCCGCAGCCCCGCGATCACGCTGGAGGCAGGCGGTAGAAAGAGTGTACACTCACTAACTTGTGGTACCAGAAGCCGTCGCAAGGCGGCTTTTCCTTCGATTGCGCGGACACGCAGCCGAAGCGTGCCGAGGAGCTCGTCGCGCAGAAATTTCTTTCGCAGCAGGCGCGCGCCGAGTCGGAGTCGCTCGCGGCCTCCGAGGCGAAGCTCGAGCGCGCGCGCCAGGCGGTCGCGGGCGGCGCCGCGGCAAGCCCGGACTCGCTGCAGGCGCTCGCGGAGATCGCGCAGTCCGGGCTCGACCTCGAGCACGCGCGCATCATCGCCCCGGCCGACGGTTGGATTACCAACTTCTCGCTCGTCGCCGGCTCGAGCGTGAACGCGATCGCACCGGTCGCCGCGCTGATCGTCGACGCCAGCTACCGGGTCGACGCGAATTTCAAAGACACCGAGCTCGCCCGTGGTCCCGATGATGCCGGCGAAGGCAATGCAGGCGCTCGCTGATCTCGACCGGCGACTTCGTGATCGCGTCGGGCCGTTGCGGCATCGCCGGAAACCTCGCCGACCTCGTCGCGCGGCGGCCGCGCTGTTCGTCGCGTTCGTCGCCCGCTCGATCCGGAACCGCCGCGATCCGCGGTTCTATCTCGTCGTGCTGCGCGACCGCGACTTCGTCATCGCGCGCGGGCAGATCACGCGGTACCGCGCGCCGGTCGCCGAATACCTGAGCTCGCTGCACCTCGCGCCGCAGTCGCCGGCCGGCATGCAGATGCTGGCGAAGACGCTCGGGCAGCAGGTGCAGCTCGCGGCGTTCGTCGACGCGTTCTGGCTCGTCGCCGCGAGCTTCGTCGCGATGCTGCCGCTGCTGCTGTTCATCCGGCGCACGACCGCGGCGGCGGCACCGCCGCAAGGCGCGATGGCCGACTGAGCGGCGCGCGACCGCGGCGTTCGATGCGAGCGCGCGTCACCCTCGTCCCGGCGTGGCGTATCGTGCGGCGGGGCGCAAGCCGGCGTCTTCGCGGATCCGCGCGCATTCGGGGCCCGGCGCCGCACCGATGCGGGGCGGATGCACCAAAGACGAAGGCCCGCGTGGCGCGGGCCTTCGAGAATGTCCGGCGCGAGTGGCCGGGCGGGATCAGGCGGTCTGGATGTTCGACGCCTGCTTGCCCTTCGGCCCCTGGGTGACTTCGAAGCTCACCTTTTGACCTTCCTTGAGCGACTTGAAGCCTTGCATGTTGATCGCGGAGAAATGGGCGAACAGGTCCTCGCCGCCGCCGTCCGGCGTGATGAATCCGAACCCCTTTGCGTCATTGAACCACTTCACGGTGCCGGTAGGCATATTGCGGTTACCTCACGAAGAAACGAACGGGTGCTTGGTCCGCGGGCGCGGTCGGAATCCCGGGCGCGCCGACGGCGCGGAGGGGAAAACGGCCGCTCTCCGGCGATTGCCTGCCCGGAGCCAAACGCGTGTGTTGTACGCGCGGCCGCGGGCGGTCGTCAAGGAGCGCACGACGCGCGGGGGCGTCCCCTTGAAAAAACTGTTGCAATCATCAAACATAGCCCCCAATTCCCCTACGGTCCCCACGGCGATGGCCACCCAGGAGCGGCAAGGCGGCCAGCTCGAAGCCGAGAAGGTCCGGACCAAGCCACCCCCGCTGTACAAGGTTCTCCTGCTGAACGACGACTACACGCCGATGGACTTTGTCGTTGTGGTCCTTCAGACTGTATTCGGCATGAGCCGGGAGAAAGCGACCCAAGTGATGCAAGTGCATCGCGAGGGCATGGGCGTTTGCGGCACGTATACGCGGGAAATCGCGGTAGCGAAGGTCGACCAGGTCACCGGCCTCGCGAGAAAGCACCAACATCCACTCCAGTGCACGATGGAGGAGACTTGAGCGTTAAGGGGGATGGCGAGCCGGCGACCCCGCCGGCGCGAGTCACCGGAGTCGGAGTCACGCAATGATCGCGCAGGAACTCGAAGTCTCCCTTCACATGGCCTTCGTCGAGGCCAGGCAGAAGCAGCACGAATTCATCACGGTCGAGCACCTGCTGCTCGCGATGCTCGACAACCCGTCGGCGGCCGAGGTGCTGAAGGCCTGCGGCGTCGACCTCGAGGAGCTGCGCGGCGTCCTCAACGACTTCATCGCCGAGCACACGCCGCGACTGGCCGCGCACTCCGACGCGGACACCCAGCCGACCCAGGGCTTCCAGCGCGTGATCCAGCGCGCGATCCTGCACGTCCAGAGCTCCGGCAAGAAGGAAGTCACCGGAGCGAACGTTCTCGTGGCGATCTTCGGCGAGAAGGAATCGCACGCCGTCTACTTCCTGAACCAGCGCGGCGTGACGCGCCTCGACGTCGTCAACTACATCGCGCACGGCATCACGAAGACACCGCAGAAGAAGGAAGAGAAGGCCGAGTCGAAGGAAGAGGGCGAGGGCGGCGGCGAGTCGCAGGGCGCGCTCGACAACTACACGATCTGCCTCAACCAGCTCGCGCGGGCCGGCAAGCTCGACCCGCTGATCGGGCGCGACAACGAGCTCGAGCGCGTCGTGCAGATTCTGTGCCGCCGGCGCAAGAACAACCCGCTGCTCGTCGGCGAGGCCGGCGTCGGCAAGACCGCGATCGCGGAAGGGCTCGCCCACCGCATCAACGGCGGCGAAGTGCCCGAACTCCTTCTCGAGCACCAAGTCTACGCGCTCGACATGGGCGCGCTCCTCGCCGGCACCAAGTACCGCGGCGATTTCGAGCAGCGCCTGAAGGCCGTGCTGAAGCAGCTCGCCGAGAGTCCGAAGTCGATCCTGTTCATCGACGAGATCCACACGATCATCGGCGCCGGCGCTGCGTCGGGCGGGACGCTCGACGCGTCGAACCTGCTGAAGCCCGCGCTGTCGCAGGGCACGCTCAAGTGCATCGGCGCGACGACCTATACCGAGTACCGGCAGATCTTCGAGAAGGATCACGCGCTGTCGCGCCGCTTCCAGAAGATCGACGTCCCCGAGCCGACCGTCGCCGAGACGATCGAGATACTGAAGGGGCTCAAGAGCCGCTTCGAGCAGCACCATGGCGTCAAGTATTCGCCGGCCGCGATCACGAGCGCGGCCGAACTCGCCGCGCGCTACATCAACGACCGCCACCTGCCCGACAAGGCGATCGACGTGATCGACGAGGCCGGCGCCGCGCAGAAGATCCTGCCGAAGTCCCGGCAGAAGAAGATCATCGGCAAGCTCGAGGTCGAGGAGATCGTGGCGAAGATCGCGCGCATCCCGGCGAAGAACGTGTCGACCGACGACCGCAACGCGCTCCGGACGATCGACCGCGACCTGAAGAACGTCGTGTTCGGCCAGGACAAGGCGATCGACGCGCTCGTCGCGGCGATCCGGATGGCGCGCTCGGGGCTCGGCAACCCGGGCAAGCCGATCGGCAACTTCCTGTTCAGCGGGCCGACGGGCGTCGGCAAGACCGAGGTCGCGAAGCAGCTCGCCTACGCGCTCGGCGTCGAGCTCATCCGCTTCGACATGTCCGAGTACATGGAGCGCCACGCGGTGAGCCGGCTGATCGGCGCGCCGCCGGGCTACGTCGGGTTCGACCAGGGCGGGCAGCTCACCGAGGCGGTCACCAAGCATCCGTACAGCGTGCTGCTGCTCGACGAGATCGAGAAAGCGCATCCGGAGGTCTACAACGTGCTGCTGCAGGTGATGGACCACGGCACGCTGACCGACAACAACGGGCGCAAGGCCGATTTTCGCAACGTCACGATCATCATGACGACCAACGCGGGCGCGGCCGAGCTCGCGCGCGGCGCGATGGGCTTCACGACGTCGAACGACGCGGGCGACGAGATGGTCGAGATCAAGCGGATGTTCACGCCCGAGTTCCGCAACCGTCTCGACGCGATCATCTCGTTCGGCATGCTCGACCACGACGTCATCCTGAGGGTCGTCGACAAGTTCCTGCTCGAGCTCGAGCAGCAGCTGGTCGAGAAGAAGGTCGAGCCGACGTTCACGCCGGAGCTGAAGGCCCACCTCGCGAGAAAGGGCTTCGACCCGAAGATGGGCGCGCGTCCGATGGCGAGGCTGATCCAGGACACGATCCGCAAGGCGCTCGCCGACGAACTCCTTTTCGGGCGGCTCGCCGGTGGCGGCAAGGTGACGATCGATGTCGGCGCAGACGACAAGGTCAAGCTCGTCTTCGAGGATATCGCCGCGGAGGCGGAGCCGGCGTAAGGGCGGCGGCGCACAAAGTTTCGGAATTTGCGTGCGGCGCCTTCGGCGCGCGCGTCCGTCGCACGAACCATTGCGCCTGAACTTCAGGAAGTGGCTCAGGCTTGAGGCGGCTCGGCGCCTGAGCCGGAAAGAGCGACGAAGAACCGAGTGTCGTGCGCGCGGTCTCGCGAGAGACGGCGACCGACGTCAGATGAAAAAAGTAAGCGGCGCCCTCGCGGCGCCGTTTGCGTGGGCGCGACTGAAAGGTCGCCACGTGCGCGCGGCCACCCTTGATGGTCGGTGTTGCGTAGCCTTTGCTGCGTCGTGAGGGCCGGGCCGCCCCAAGTACGAGCCGCATTCTCACGATCGCAGGCGCGCGTCCCGCCTTGATGCTCGGTGTTGCGTAGCCGTTGGTACGGCTCGGGCGCCGGGCCGCCCCAAGCACGGGCCGCACTTTGTGTACTTCCGGCGCAAAGTATCGTGCGATCGGGTCGCGGCGCCGAAGGCGCTCGCGAACCGATCGCGAAACTTTGCGCCGCCGCTACGCCAGCATGTCCGCCCAGATATTGCGCGCCCACGCGTTCGCGTAGCTGCCCTCGAGCTCGTTCATCGCCGGCGAGAGCCCGCCGGAGTTCGGCACGGCCAGCACCGTCTTTTTCTCGGCGTCATAGGTGTGCACCGAGGCGACGTGCACGACGTCCTTGTCGGTGATGTAGCTGTAGCAGGTGTTGGTGAGCACCGGCGCTGGATTGGGCGCTTCTCCGGCGAGGAGCCGCAGGATCGCCGCGGCGGCGACCTTCGCATGGTTGTTCGCCATGTGGCCCGACTTCGGCATCGCCGGCGCGACCTGGATCGCGTCGCCGAGCACATGGATGCCCTTGCCGCGCAACGACTCGAACGACAGGAAATCGACCTCGCACCAGCGATCGTTGGCGGTGACGACGCCGGCCGCGCGCGCGATCGCGCCCGCGCGCTGCGGCGGGATGACGTTGAGCACGTCGGCCCTGACGTCGTCCGCCGTCTCGAACTTCGCGGTGCGCGTCGCCAGGTCGACGTCGACGAGCACGTTGTTCGGACGGTACTCGATCAGGCCGCGGTATTCCTCGCTCCACGCCTTCTTGAACAGCGCGGCCTTCGACGTGACGTCGGGATTGCCGTCGAGCACGAGGACCTTGGACCTGGGCTTCGCGCGCTTCAGGTACCAGGCGACCTGGCAGACGCGCTCGTACGGCCCGGGCGGACAGCGATAAGGCGCGAGCGGGATCGAGATGGCGAAGACGCCGCCGTCGGGCATCGCCTCGAGCTGCTGGCGCAGCAGCACCGTCTGCGGTCCCGCCTGCCATGCATGCGGCGTAATGCCGACCGCGCGCGCGGCGTCGGCGCGGTACGACGGGATCGCGTCGAACATGAACTCGATGCCGGGCGACAGCACGAGCCGGTCGTAGCCGAAGCTGCGGCCGCCCGCGGTCGTGACGACGCGGCGCTCGGCGTCCACGGCAGTCGCGGTGTCGTGAACGACGTCGACCCCCCAGCGGCGCCACAACGCGTCGTACGGAACCGTGATGTCGGCGATCGTCCGGCTGCCGCCGATCACGAGGTTCGACAGCGGGCACGAGATGAAGCTGTCCCGTGACTCGATGAGCGTGACGCCGAGGGTTCCGCCGCTCCACATGCGCAGGTACTTCGCCGCGGTCGCACCGCCGTAGCCGCCGCCGACGACCACGACCTTGCCGGCGGTCGCGGAGCCGGGCGTCGCGCATCCGGGAAGCATCGCGGCCCCGGCCATCGCGCCGGCGCCGATCAGGAAATCGCGTCGTTGCATGCTCATCGCCGGCTCCTCACTTCGACGGTTGCGCCGCGAACCACGCGGCGACGCTTTCGATCTGCGCGTCGCTGAAGCCCCGGGCGAGTTGCGGCATGATCGTGCCGGGCCGCTTGCCCTGCTTGAACTCCTGGAGCTTCGCGGCGAGCTCGGTCTTCGACTTCCCCGCGAGCGACTCGATGCCGCCGCGGCTGACGCCGTTGGTGCCGTGGCAGTTCGCGCAGGTCGCCGCGAAGTCGCGCGCAGTGTCGGGCGATTGGGCGAACGCCGGCAGCGCCCATGCGGCGATCACGGCGAGTGTCGACAGTGGAACGGGTCGCATCGGCTGTTCTCCTCGCTCTTTGGGGCGACCGACCGGCGATCGCGCCGCAACGTGCGGTAGCATAGCCCGGGAACCGCCCGCGTCCAACGAACGCGCGGTGCTTTGCATAGGCCGCGCGGGCCGGCTCGGCCCGGCGATTCGAGGGGACTTTGGTTGCCGCGGGGGCAGGGGCAGCACGTCATGCGCGGGCGACCGGGACGGCGCGGAAGGCACCCGCGATGACGACGCCGATCCTCGTCGTCGCGACGATCGCCTCGTCGATCGCGCCCGCGCGCTTCGCGCGCGCTCTCGCGCAGGCGGGCGCATCGGTATCGCTGCTCGTCCCGTCGAACGCGCACGCGCGGCACACGCGGCACGTCGCGCGGGTCGGTCTCGTACCGCCGCAGGCGCCGGCCACGCGATGGGCGGAAGCGCTATTCGCGCTGATGGACGCCGCGCGCCCGCGTGCGATCGCGTTCTCCGATGCCCGGGCGCTCGAACTTTGCGCCGGGCTCGCGTTCTCGCCGCCGCCTGCGTTGCGCCCCAAGCGAGCGAGCGAGTTGGCGGCGCGCCTCGCCGCGTCGCTCGGCGGGGTGGACCGATTGGCGTCGACCCTCGATCCGCTGCGCCGTGCGGCGTTGCTCGCGGAGGCGGGCGTGCGCGCGCCGCCGGCGCCGAGCCCCTCGGCAAGCGACCTGGGCGCCGAGCGCGCGCCTGCCGGCACCGAGTACACGCATCACGTCGCCGCATGCGAAGGACGCGTGCTCGCGTCGGCGACGGCGGAACATCTCGTCGTCGATCGCGCGCGCGGCCCGACGGTGCTGCGTTTTTGCGCGCACGCCGCGATCGACGCGCTCGCCGAGCGCGCGATCGGAGCGATCGGGGCGAGCGGCTGTTGCTCGCTCGACGTCGTCGTCGATGCGGAAGGCGCTGCGTGGCTCCTCGGGATCGACCGGCACGTCGGCGCCACGATGCATGTTTCCCAGTGGCTGGGCGTCGATCTCGTGGCCGCGTGGCTCGCGTCGCTCGACGGACGCCCCTACGGCGGCGCGACGTCGATGGCGGGCCAGGCGACGCGCATCTCGGTCGCGTTCCCGCAGGAGTGGCAGCGCGACCGCGAAAGCCGTTGGCTGCGAGAGCATCGGGTCGACGTGCCCTGGGACGATCAGAACTTGCTCGACGCGATCCTCCAGGACGAGGTCGCGGCGGCGCAGCGTCGCTGATTCGGGCGGGCGCAAGCGATTGCGCGGCGCTGCGAACCCGAAGGATGCGCTCCGCGCGCCTCACCGGCGATCGCACCTCGTGTGTCAACTCATGCGAGGCAACGGAATCGTCTGCCACCATGCGGAATGCCGCGGCAGCCTGGCCCGAGTGCATGTATTTGCGCTTGTTCCAATGAAAACAATGCGATGGGCCGGAACGACCCCCACACTCCGAAGGATATTCCGCGTATGCCCTGCGATGCAGCAAATCCGCGGGCATGAATCCGTCGATTCATTCCACATGATGGAATGCCTTTCTAATCATTTGAATTTCTGGACAATTTTTCATTTTGCAACGCGTCATTTTACTTGCATACGCAAGTCCGCCTTGGTAGTTTGAGGGCGTCACGAACGGCCCGCGCGGTACCTCGCGTGGGGCCGGCATCCAAGGGCCTGGCGTCGTCATCCGTTCCAGCAGCCCGCCGAAGCCGAAGGGAGATCCCCGCCGGCGACGTGGCCTGAACCGTGCGCGGCTGGGCTCGCGCACGGGGTCACAACGAGCGGCGCCTCGCCCGACGGCAGGAACGCCGCATTCCGACGACACGACCGGAGACGACGATGAACTACGACCTGGAAGCGGCAAGACTCAAGAAGGACTGGGCGGAGAACGCACGCTGGAAGGGCATCCGGCGCGGCTATACGGCGGAAGACGTCGTGCGGCTGCGCGGCTCGGTGCCCATCGAGCACACCCTCGCCCGGCGCGGCGCGGAGAAACTCTGGAAGCTCGTGCACGACGAGCCCTACGTCAACACGCTGGGCGCGCTCACCGGCAACCAGGCGCTCCAGCAGGTGAAGGCGGGCCTGAAGGCGATTTACCTGTCGGGCTGGCAGGTCGCCGCCGACGCGAACGGCGCAGGCGAGATGTATCCCGACCAGTCGCTGTACCCGGTGGACTCGGTGCCTGCCGTCGTCAAGCGCATCAACAACACGTTCATGCGCGCCGACCAGATCCAGCACGCGGAGGGCAGGGGCGACATCGACTTCTTCGCGCCGATCGTGGCCGATGCGGAGGCGGGCTTCGGCGGCGTGCTGAACGCCTTCGAGTTGATGAAGGCGATGATCGAGGCGGGCGCCGCGGGCGTGCATTTCGAAGACCAGCTCGCGTCGGTCAAGAAGTGCGGGCACATGGGCGGCAAGGTGCTCGTGCCGACACGCGAAGCGGTCGAGAAGCTCGTCGCGGCACGCCTCGCGGCGGATTGTCTCGGCGTGCCCACCGTGCTGCTCGCGCGAACCGACGCGGAAGCGGCCGACCTCGTCACGTCCGACGTCGACGAGAACGACCGTCCGTTCCTGACCGGCGAGCGCACGGTCGAGGGCTTCTACCGCTCGCGCAACGGACTCGAGCAGGCGATTTCGCGCGGCGTCGCGTACGCGGCGTACGCGGACCTGATCTGGTGCGAGACCGGCAAGCCCGACCTCGCGTTCGCGCGCGCTTTCGCCGAGGCGATCCAGGCGAAGCACCCGGGGAAGATGCTCGCGTACAACTGCTCGCCGTCGTTCAACTGGAAGAAGAACCTGGACGACGCGACGATCGCTCGCTTCCAGCGCGAGCTCGGCGCGATGGGCTACAAGTTCCAGTTCATCACGCTGGCCGGCTTCCACAGCCTCAACTACTCGATGTTCAACCTCGCGCACGGCTACGCGCGTCGCGGCATGAGCGCGTTCGTCGAGATGCAGGAGGCCGAATTCGCGGCGGCCGAGAAGGGCTTCACCGCGGTCAAGCACCAGCGCGAGGTGGGCACCGGCTACTTCGACGCGGTGACGACGACCGTGCAGGGCAGCCAGTCATCGACGACGGCGCTCAAGCATTCGACCGAGGACCAGCAGTTCTTTGACGAGAAGCGAACGCAGGTGCTGGCCGCGGACTGACGAGCGTCCGGCTGCGAGAGGCGGACAAAAGGCCGCGCTTCGGAAGAAGCGCGGCCTTTTCTTCGGCGCGGCTTGCCCCCGGTCGCGAACCCTGTCGATTCCCACGCCTGCCGTTCGTCGGGGAGATGGGAAACTCTCCCTTTTCCAGGAAACGACCATGACCCAAGGAACCGTCCGCCTCCACCGCGTGCTCAAGGCGCCGCCCGACCGCGTCTACCGCGCCTTTCTCGATGCCGACGCGATGGCCAAGTGGCTGCCGCCGCACGGCTTCACCGGCAAGGTTCACCACGTCGATGCCAAAGTCGGCGGGACCTACCGAATGTCGTTCACGAACTTCTCGTCCGGCGCGAGCCACGCTTTCGGCGGCCGCTACCTGGAGCTCGATCCCGGCAGGAAGATCGTCCATACCGATGCGTTCGACGACCCGAACCTGCCCGGCGAGATGCGGACCACGATCACGCTGAAGACGGTGTTCTGCGGGACCGATCTCGACGTCGTGCAGGAAGGTATCCCGGCCAGCATCCCGGTCGAGGCGTGCTACCTGGGCTGGCAGGAATCGCTCGCGCTGCTCGCGCAACTCGTCGAGGCCGAGATCCCGGGGTGACGCGCGCTCAGGCCACCGGCACCGTGTAGTTGAGCCCGAGCCGCCCGCCGTCCGGATAGATCGTCTGGCCGGTCACGTACGACGCGTCGTCGGACGCGAGGAACGCAGCGATCGCGGCGACCTCCTCGGGCTCGCCGAGCCGCCCCATCGGCGTGCGCGACAGGATCCTGCGCTTCGCCTCCTCGCTGCCCAGCACCGCCTTCTTCGCCATCTCGGTCGCGATCGTGCCGGGGCCGATCGCGTTGACGCGGATGCCGTGCGACGCGAGCGACAGCGCCATCACCTTCGTGAGCTGCGCGACACCGCCCTTGCTCACGCAGTAGGGGACCTGGTTCGGGATCGCGAGCACCGCGTTGACCGACGACAGGTTGACGATCGCGCCGCCGTGGCCTTGCGCGACCATCCGCCGCGCGGCGGCCTGTCCGCACAGGAACATCGACTTGAGGTTGACCGCGAGCACCCGGTCGAAGTCCGCTTCCTCGAGGTCGAGGAACTCGGCGGCGTGCGTGATGCCGGCGTTGTTGACGAGGATGTCGACGCGGCCGAAAGCGGCGACGGCCGCTTCGACGAGCGCGACGGCCGTCGTCTTCTTCGAGACATCGCCGGCGAGCGCGCGCGTGCGCGCGCCGCTTTCGTCGAGCCCGTTCGCCGCGGCGTCGGCGCGACGTTTGTCGAGATCGCATAGCAGGACGCGTGCGCCATCGGCGTACAGGCGCGTCGCGATCGCGAGTCCGATACCCTGCGCGGCGCCGGTGACGATGGCGACCCGGTCGTTCAGTCGTGGCATGGAATGACCTCGTGGCGACGTCCGGAAACAGGCTCCGAACCGGGTTCCGCGATGATGGTTCCGCGATGACGGATTCCGCGTCGACGCGGCGACGCGGCTATGCTACCGGGTTCGCCCAGGCAGTGCGCCACCCGTGAACGACGACCCCGCCGCGACCACGCGACTCTTCTTCGCGATCGTTCCCGACGCCGCCGCGCGCGGACGTCTCGACGAGCTCGCACGCGCGGCGGCGATCGCCACCGGCGGTCGCGCGAGCGCTCCGGCGACGCTGCACCTGACCGTCGTGTTCGTCGGGTCGGTCGCCGACGCCGCGGTCGACGAGGTCCGTCGCACCGGATCCTCGATCGGTTGGCCGGCCTGCGAGCTTGCCCTCGACGCGCTGGGGAGCTTCACGCGCACCGGCGTCGCGTGGGCGGCGCCTTTGGCCGTCCCCGCCGCGATCTTGAGTGCGCAGCACGCGCTCGTCGCGAAGCTGGCCGACCGCGGACTTCCCACGGAAGAGCGGCCGTGGCGCCCGCACGTCACGCTCGCGCGCCGCTGCGCGCAGCGCCTCGACGGCAGCATCGCGCCGCCGATCGCCTGGCGCGTCGAGCGCGTCGTCCTGATGGCGTCGCGGCTCGCGGACGCCGGTGCGCACTACCGCGAGATCGACGCCTGGACGGTACGCTGACGCCGGATTACGCAGGGCCGGTCGCGACCGGGCGCGACGGGTCGGCGCACCACTCGCTCCACGAGCCCGGATACACGCGCGTCTCGGGATAGCCGGCCATCAGCATCGCGAGCACGTTGTGGCAGGCGGTCACGCCGCTGCCGCAGTGATGCACGACCTCTTCGACCGGCGTGTCGCCGAGCAGCGCTTCGAACTCGCGGCGCAGCGTCGCCGGGTCCTTGAACGTCCCGTCCGCGGCGAGGTTCGACGCATACGGACGATTGCGCGCGCCGGGGATGCGACCCGCGACCGGATCCATCGGCTCGGTCTCGCCGCGGAAGCGCTCGGGGGCGCGCGCGTCGACGATCGCGAGCGAGCGATGCGAAAGGCTCGCGAGCAATTCGCCCGCGTCGGCGATCGGGGCAACGCGTCCCACGGAAAGCGGTGCCGCGCGCGGCACGGGAATCGCGGTCGACACCGGATGCGCTTCGCGGACCCAGCGGGCATAGCCGCCGTCGAGCAGCGCGACCGCGCGGTGGCCGAGCCAGCGCAGCATCCACCAGGCGCGCGCCGCGTACATCCCGCTGTCCTCGTCGTAGACGACGACCTGCGTCGACGGACCGACGCCCGCGCGCGCGAACGTCGCGGCCGCGGCTTGCGGCTCAGGAAGCGGATGCCGGCCATTGACGCCGGTCTTCGCGGCGGAGAGGTCGCGGTCGAGATGCAGGAACACCGCGCCGGCGATGTGTCCGTCGCGATACCGCTCCTCGCCCCAGTGCCCGGGGCGCATGAGGTCGTGACGGATGTCGAGGACCGCCCAATCAGGGTCGTCGAGGTGGCGCGCGAGCGTGGCGGGCGTGACGATGGTCGTGTGCATCGGTCGGTTCAGTCGTTGGTGACCTGGGACGCCGCGTGCTGGCGGCGCCCCGGTCGCAGGTGGATCGCGAGGATACCCGCGGCGACGATCAGCGCGATGCCGAGCCACGCGGGCCATGACATGACGTCGCCGAGCCACGCGATGCCGATCACGCTCGAGAACACGATGCCGCTGTACGACAGCGCCGCGGTGACCAGCGTCGAGCCATGGCCGTAGGCGCGCGTCATCGCGACCTGCCCGAGCGCGCCGAGGCCCCCGACGCCGGCCAGCATCCACCACGTGTCCGAGGTCGGGACGTGCCAGCGCTGCGGCGCCATCCACACGAGCGATCCGGCGAGCGCGAAGAGGCCGAAGTAAAAGACGACGCGCGCCTCGGGCTCCTCCGCCTGCACGAGCTCGCGCACGTTCCAGTAGGCGACGGCCGAGACGGCGCCCGAGGCGAGTCCGATCAGCCCGGGCCACCAGAGGTCCGTGGCGATCGTCGGCCGGAGGAGCAACACGACGCCGACGAAGCCGAGCAGCACCGTGCCGACGAGCTTCACGCCGGGACGCTCGCGCGCCAGGACGACGAGGAGGATCACGAGGAACAGCGGCGAGCTGTAGTTGAGCGTCATCGCGGTCGCGACCGGCAGCGCGGCCAGCGCGTGGAAGAACATGAACAGGGACACGAAGCCCGCGACGCCGCGATGCACGTGCATGCCGAGGCGCGTCGTGGCACCGGGAGGCCCGCGTGCGCGAGCATCGCCCAGGCGACCGCCGTCTGCACGAGCCCGCGCCACATCACGAGCTCGGCCGTGGCGAAATGCGCGCTGGCGATCTTCACGAACACGCCCATCAGCGCGAACGCGAGGCCGGCGACGAGCATCCACAGCGATTGCATCGGGATTCAGCGCGGGCGGGGAACGAACCAGGGCGGGACCGTCGCCGGTGCCCGCCCTCGCGTTGCGCGCCGCCGCTTCACGGCGACGCGAGCGTCGCGTCCATCTCGCGCCGGTAGAACTCGTGGAAGTGCTGCATCCCGTCCTCCATCGGCGACTGGTAGGGACCGACTTCGCTGCGCCCCTGGAGTGTGAGTGCCCGGCGCCCGGCGTCCATCCGCTCGGCAATTTCGTCGTCCTCGCGCGCGGTCTCGCGATAGGCGGCCTGCTCGGCGTCGACGAACTCGCGCTCGAACAGCGCGATTTCCTCGGGATAGTAGAACTCGACCACGTTGAGCGTCCGGTCGACTCCCCGCGGATAGAGCGTGCTGATCACGAGCACGTGCGGATACCACTCGACCATCACGTTCGGGTAGTAGGTGAGCCAGATCGCGCCGTGCCCGGGCGTCTCGCCGCGATAGAAGTCGAGGACCGCCTTCTGCCAGCGCTCGTAGGTGCGCGTCCCGGCCTTCGCGAGCCCCGCGTTGAGCCCGACCGTCTGCAGCGACGCCCATGGCGCGAACTCCCACGCGAGGTTGTCGCAGGTGACGAACTTGCCGAGGCCCGGGTGGAACGGGCCGATGTGGTAGTCCTCGAGGTAGACCTCGATGAACGTCTTCCAGTTGTAGCTGCACTCGTGGAGGTCGACGCGGTCGAGCACGTAGCCGGAGAAGTCGAGCTCGCGCGTCGTGAGGCCGGCGAGGTCCTTCGCGACGTCGCGCGGGCCGTCGAACAGGAGGCCGTTCCAGTTCTGGATCGGCGTGCGCCCGAGGCTCGCGCAAGGCTTGTCCTCGAACTGCGGCGCGCCGATCAGCTCGCCCTTGAGGTCGTAGGTCCAGCGATGGATCGGACAGACGATCGCCGGCGCGTTGCCCTTGCCGCGCAGCATCAGCGCCTGCCGGTGCCGGCAGACGTTCGAGAGGAGCTCGATGCCGTCGGCGCTGCGCACGAGCGCCTGCGCGTCGTGCCGTCCGGGGAGCGCCTGGTAGTCGCCGACGTGCGGGACCATCAGCTCGTGGCCGACATAGCCCGGTGCGCGCGCGAAGAGCGTGCGCATCTCGGCTTCGAGCACGCGCGGGTCGCCGTACCAGTGCGACGGGAACTGCGAGACGGGTTGCCGCAGCTCGCGCGCGGCCGCCAGGTTCGACATGACCTCACATTCCTTTCGAAAGAAACCATCCAACCCAACAACCCGGAACGCCTTGACGGGGGTCCCGGGCCGACATGGCCCGCGCCTTCCCGTCCGACTCCGTACCTTTGCCAAGTCGGCCGCTTCTTCCGCCGCTCCCGTTCGAAGGATCGGACCGGACGCGAGGCCGCGTCGCAAAACATGTTAATATATCTGGCTTTTGGTAATCAGGTCAAGACCTTATCGAACTTTCACGCGCGGCGGCGCCGTGTGCGCCGCCCCCGTTCTGCCGGGCCGACGATTCGCCGCATCCGCCGACCGCACGCCGCGGCGGGAGCGCGGTCCAGCCCCGTCGCCGCGACGCCCGATTCCGAGGCCCCATGTCAAAGACCCCGACCGCGCCCGCAAGTTTCGAAGCCGCCCTCGCGGAGCTCGAGGCGATCGTCGCGTCGATGGAGGGCGGACAGGTGGCGCTGAAGGACGCGCTCGAGGCGTACCGGCGTGGCGCCGAGCTCCTCAAGTACTGCCAGGCGACGCTGAAGGACGCGCAACTCGAGATCGACGTGCTCGAGAAAGGCGTTCTGAGCGCGTTCAAGCCGAACGGCGACGACGCGTGAGCGCGGGAAGGCGATGAGGGGCGAGGTTGCGCGGGCGATGCGGAGCGATGCGCCGTTCACGACGTGGGCGAGCGAGCGACGCGAGCACGTCGAGCGCGTACTCGACGCCGCGCTTCCGAAGGCCGGCGATGCGCCAGGGCTCGCCGAGGCGATGCGCTACGCGACGCTCGGCGGCGGCAAGCGCATGCGCGCGCTTCTCGCCTACGCGGCGGGCGAATTCGCCGGCGCGGATCCAGGCGACGTCGACGCACCGGCCGCGGCGGTCGAGATGATCCACGCCTACTCGCTCGTGCACGACGACCTGCCGGCGATGGACGACGACACGATGCGCCGCGGGCGGCCGACCTGTCACGTCGCGTTCGGCGAAGCGACCGCGCTCCTCGCCGGCGACGCGCTGCAATCGCAGGCGTTCGACGTACTGGCCCGCGCGCGTTTGCGTGACGGCGCCGCCGCGTGCGCGCTGCTCGCGCGCGCTTCGGGCGCAATGGGCATGGCCGGCGGCCAGGCGATCGACCTCGACGCGATCGGTCGCGCGCTGGTCGAGCGCGCGCTCGAGACGATGCACAGGCTGAAGACGGGCGCGCTGATCCATGCGGCGGTGCGCCTGGGGGCGGCCGCGGGACCTGCGATGTCGACGGAGCGCGATCGTGCGCTCGACCGCTACGCGGGCGCCGCGGGACTCGCTTTCCAGGTGATCGACGACGTTCTCGACGTCGCGGGCACGTCGGCGGCGCTCGGGAAGACCGCCGGCAAGGACGCCGCGCAGGGCAAGCCGACCTATGTGTCGCTCCTTGGCGTCGACGCCGCGCGCGCGAAGGCGTTGCAGTTGGCGGACGAGGCGTGCGCGGCGCTCCAGGGCCACGGCGATGCGCGACGGCTCGCCGAGATCGCACAGGACATCGTGCGCCGGACGCATTGACGATGGCTTCGCTGCTCGACGGAATCGCCTCGCCGGCCGACCTGCGCCGGATCGCCCGCGCCGACCTGCCGCAGGTCGCGCGCGAGCTTCGCGCGTTCCTGCTCTCGTCGGTGGCCGCGACCGGGGGCCACCTGTCGTCGAACCTCGGGACCGTCGAACTGACGATCGCGCTGCATTACGCGTACGACACGCCGCGCGACCGGATCGTCTGGGACGTCGGCCACCAGACCTACGCGCACAAGGTGCTGACCGGCCGGCGCGACGCGATGGCGAAGCTGCGCCAGGAAGGCGGGCCATCCGGCTTCCCGCGCCGCGACGAGAGCGAGTACGACACGTTCGGCACCGCGCATTCGTCGACGTCGATCTCGGCGGCGCTCGGAATGGCGGCCGCCGCGCGGCTGACCGGCGCGTCGCGCCGCGTCGTCGCGGTGATCGGCGACGGCGCGATGAGCGCGGGGATGGCGTTCGAGGCGCTCAACAACGCCGAGGGCACCGACGTGCTGGTGATCCTGAACGACAACGACATGTCGATCTCGGAGCCGGTCGGCGCGCTCAACGCCTATCTCGCGAAGGTGCTGTCGTCGCGCCTCTACGACACGGTGCGCCGCGGCGGCAAGGAAGTGCTGGGACGTCTGCCCGGACCCGCGCGCGAGATCGCGAAGCGCGCCGAAGAGCACATGAAAGGGATGGTGCTCCCCGGCACGCTGTTCGAGGAATTCGGCTTCAACTA
>JBDTNO010000011.1:0-33092 GCA_039933715.1 Betaproteobacteria bacterium | reverse complement strand
TCAAGGTCAAGAGCCTCAACTTCATGCGCGGGCGCACGTTCATCAACAAGTTCCTCATCATAGACGAGGCGCAGAACCTCACGCCCAAGCAGATGAAGACGCTGATCACGCGCGCGGGGCCCGGCACCAAGGTCGTCTGCCTCGGCAACATCGCGCAGATCGACACGCCGTACCTGACCGAGGGCAGCTCGGGGCTCACCTACGTCGTGGATCGCTTCAAGGGCTGGCCGCATTCGGGGCATGTCACGCTGACGCGCGGCGAGCGGTCGCGGCTGGCGGATCACGCGGCGGAGATCCTGTGAGCGAGCGAAGGTTTCGCGTCCGCTTCGGCGCCTGACGGCGCCTTGACGGACGCACGATACGCTCGCTCGGGGGAAACAACGGGCAAGCCTGGGGCGGCCCGGCGCTTTCCCCTGACCCGGGGCACGCAATCCCGCGCGTCCTGTCGCGCGCTCGCCCCGGCGCGCGTGCACGACGACGTGCGAGGGGGCGTGCGAGAATCGCGCCCGTGAGCGCGAATCCCGTGGTGTCGCTGGTCGTGCCCTGCTACAACGAGGCGGCGGGCCTCGCGTCGTTCTGGGCGCGCGCGTCCGACGCGCTCGACGCGCTCGGCGTCCCCGCCGAGGCGGTGTTCGTCGACGACGGCAGCCGGGACGCGACGTTCGGCGTGCTCGCCGCGCTCGCCGCGCGCGATCCGCGGGTGCGCGTCGTGGCGCTCTCGCGCAACTTCGGCAAGGAGATCGCGCTGGCCGCGGGGCTCGCGCACGCGCGCGGCGACGCGGTCGTTCCGATCGACGCCGACCTGCAGCATCCGCCCGAGCTCCTGGCCGAGCTCTGCGCGCGCTGGCGCGACGGCAACGACGTGGTGATCGCACTCCGCCGCGATCGCGCCACCGACTCGCTCGTCCGGCGCGTCGCCTCGCAATGGTTCCACTGGCTGTTCTCGCGCGTATCGGCGACCGCGGTGCCGCGCGGCGCCGGCGATTTCCGGCTGCTTTCGCGCCCGGTCGTCGACGCGCTTCGCGCGATGCCGGAGCGCACGCGCTACATGAAGGGCATGTATGCGTGGGTCGGCTTTCGCACGGCGACCGTCGATTACGACGTCGAGGAGCGCTCGGCCGGCCGGTCGCGCTACGGCCTGGTGCGCCTGTGGCGCCTCGCGCTCGACGGCATCGTGTCGTTCTCGGCTTTGCCGCTGCGGGTGTCGAGCTTCCTCGGAGCGCTGTTCGCGCTCGCGGCGATCGGCTACGGCGCCTGGCTCACCGTGCGCACGCTCGTCCATGGAATCGACGTCCCCGGCTATGCATCGCTGATGGTCGTCGTGCTGTTTCTCGGCGGCGTGCAGCTCCTGTCGCTCGGCGTGATCGGCGAGTACCTCGGCCGCGTGTACGACGAGGTGAAGGCCCGTCCCCTCTACGTCGTACGCGCTCGCCTGGGGTTCCCGAACCGCGCTGACGGCGATTGACCGGGGCACCGTGGCGCTCGTGCGCACGTTCGTGCGATTCGCGGTCGTCGGCGCGATCGCCACCGCCGTGCACGCCGCGGTCTTCGCGCTGCTGATCGAGGCGACGACCGTGGATCCGGTCGCCGCGACCGCCGTCGCGTTCGCCGTCGCGTTCGTCGCCGGCTACGCGCTCAACCGGCGCTGGACGTTCGCCTCGCGCGCCGACCCGATCGCGCAGCTGCCGCGCTACCTCGCCGTGCAGCTCGCCGGTCTTTCGCTCAACGCGGCGATCATGGCGTTCGCCGTGCACGCCGAGCGCTGGTCGCCGTACATCGGCCTCGCGCTCGCGATCGTGATCGTCCCGCCGCTGACGTTCGCGCTCGCGCGCGCGTGGGTGTTCGGCGATTGAGCGCCCGCCGCGCGGTATCATCGGCGAATGAACCCGCCGGAAGCACCGACGCGTCTACCGTCGTTCGAGGCCCTTCCGTGGGAGGGCGCGGACCGGTTGCGGTACGGCGACGTCGCCATCGATTTCTGCGTCGGCGACGATCTCACCGCACGCCAATCCACCGACGACACGTTCGTCCTCGGGAAGTCCCCGAGCATGCTCGCGTCGATGCTGGGCGAATTGCGTCGCGCGCCCGCATGCATCGTGGACGTCGGCGTGTACAAGGGCGGCAGCGTCGTGCTGCTGAACGAGGTGTTCCGCCCCGACGCGTTGCTCGCCCTCGAGCTCAACCCCAGGGACCAGCCGCCGCTGCGACGCTATGTGGCCCGCCACGGCCATGGCCGCGTCGCGATTCGGAACGGCACCGACCAGGCGAACCGTCCGGCGGTCCATGCGGCGGTGGACACGGTGTTCGGCGCGCGCCCGCTCGACCTCGTCATCGATGACGCGTCGCATTGGTACCCGCAAACGCTGGCGACCTTCACCGCCCTCTTCCCCCGGCTGGCGCCGGGCGGCCTGTACGTGATCGAAGACTGGGGCTGGGCGCACTGGCCGGGCGCGCACTGGCAGGCCGAATTCGGCGGCGACTATTTCGCGAACCAGCTCCCGCTATCGAACCTCATCATCGACCTGATGCTGCTCGCGGCGGCGCGGCCCGACGTGTTCCCGCGCGTCGTCTTCGACAGCGTCTCGATCTACGTCGCGCGCGGCGAGGGCGAGATCGCGCGCGATTTCGACCTGGCGTCGATCGTTCTCAACCGTGGCCAGCAGCTGCCACGGTTCGGGCCGGGAAAAACCTCCCGGCAGACGGTGTTCGAGAGTCCCTCGTTCGTCTTCCGCGGTCCTCAGGGCTGACGCGCCGGCGCGCGCCGTTCGCGCCACGGCTCGACCGAATCGCCGCCGGCGAGCGCGCCGTCGGCCAGAGCGCGTTGCAGCGCCTCGAGGTATTGGGTGCCGAAACGCGTGTCCGGCTCGAGGCAACAACCCTCGGCCCACTCGTTCCACGCGTTCACGAACATCAGGCGCTCGTCGCCGGCCAGCCGGGTGCGCGTGTCGCGCACCATCGCTTCCGCCCAGTAGCCGAACCGCTCGGGGCTCGATCCCAGGAACACCGTGCCGGTGAGGCCTCGCCGCGCCGTGTTGTCCCAGGACGGGACGACGCAGCGGAATCGCTTCGCATCGGAACAGTCGCGCTCGAGCGATTGCACGATGAGCGCGCGATAGCTGGTCACGCTGCCCTCGAACGCCGGTGCGAGCCCGGTGATCTGGGCATTGAGCCAGTGCGCGATATGGCCGTGCGGCGGAAATTCGAGCGACGCGTCGAAGCCCAGGTCCGCCGGTTGCTGGATGCCCGAGGTCTCGCAGTAGACCAGGAAGGGCTCGCGCTCCCCGGAGGCGATCGCTCGCTCGCGCCACAGGTCGGTCGTCGCCACGATGTCCGGGACCAGCGCAGGCCGGTAGACGAGCAGCAATGGCCGCCCGCCGACGCGGATGTAGCGCGGGTCGGAGAACATCCCGAGGAACTCGTCGAAGAGACGAAGGCTGTCGTCGAATCCGTATTGCTGAGAGATCAGGATCTCGCCGTTGCCGCCGTCCCAGCGGCGGGTCCAGTTCTCGTTCGCCCAGCACACGCAGAACGGAAAGTCGGGCGATCGGCGCGCGAGCATCGCCTCGAGCGGACGCTCGAGCAGCCGGTGGCCGTTGAACCAGTAGAAGTAGTAGCAGAAGCCACGAACCCCGTACTCGCGCGCCAGCGCGACCTGACGGTCGAGGACGGTCGGATCCGTGAGGTCGTAGTATCCGAGCGCGCCGGGCAGCTTCGGCTGCGCGTGCCCGGGAAACAGCGGCCCCGCGCGACGGACGTTCGTCCATTCGGTGAAACCTTCGCCCCACCAGCGATCGTTCTCGGGAATCCGGTGGTATTGCGGCAGGTAGAACGCGATCGGGCGCACCGGTGCGTCGTCGGCTTGCATGCTTGCGGACCCGGTCATGCTGCCAGCGTCCAGTGCGGCAACGGCAGCGGTTCACAGTCCCGGTCCGCGACCGCGAGCCGAACCCGCCGCCGCCCTTCCCCGGAGACTTCGCGCAGGCGGTCCTGGATCGCGCCAAAGGTCGCCCGGTCCACGACCAGCGCGATGGCGCGGGGCCTGCAGGCGAGCGTCCAGTCGCCGGGCGGAAATGCGCTGCCGGCGCAGACGATCAGGTCGTCGACGCCGGCGGCGGAAAGTTCGCCCGAATCCTCGCCGGGCAGGCGTCCGTCGGTCCCGATCGTCATGCGACGCACGACGGCTCCCCGATCGAGCGCGGCGCTCGCAAGGTCCTCGATCAACGACGGTCGCGGCGCTCCCAGATCGACGATCAACAGCCGCGATTCCGGGACGAGGCCGTCGAGCGGAGCTTCGGGTGGATCGACGACGAGCGGAAGGAACCGGCGCATCACCGTCCGGTCGAGCAGTTGCTCGTCGTTGAAGTTCCGGCGTCCCACGGTGATCAGCGCGAGGTTCCTGCGCGCGTTCGGAAGGCCGGGAAACAGCGAGAGCGCGTGAACGATGTCCGCCTCCGCGGCGTCGAACCGGTCGGCCTGGAAGTGGGCGACGCCGCGCATGTGCCACGCGTCGATGGTCTGCGGCGCGTCGAGCAGGATCGCGTCGTAGGCGGCGATCGCCTCGTCGATGCGTGCCTCCTTCTGCGCCGCCAGCGCCGCGCGCATGCGCGAAGCCAGGCTCCCGGCCGGCGGGTCGGCCGACGCGCCGTTCGCCGACGCCTCGCTTCCGGACCGGCCGTGGCAGTCCTTGTAACGAAGGCCGCTCCCGCAGCCGCAGCGCGCGTTGCGTGAAGCAGGTGGTGCCGGCGCGGCGGTCACGGCTTGGTCATCGACGTCAAGTGCGTGCCGGCGCGTCCTCAGTAGGAGCGCGGCGAGGCGAAGTTCTCGAAGCGCATGAACTCGCCGAGGAACGTCAGGCGCACGGTCCCGATCGGCCCGTTGCGCTGCTTGGCGATGATGATTTCCGCCACGCCCTTGTCCGCCGTGTCCTCGTTGTAGACCTCGTCGCGGTAGATGAACAGGATCACGTCGGCGTCCTGCTCGATCGCGCCGCTCTCGCGAAGGTCGCTCATCACCGGCCGCTTGTTGGGCCGCTGCTCGAGCGAGCGGTTGAGCTGCGAGAGCGCGACCACCGGGACCTGCAGCTCCTTGGCGAGCGCCTTCAGTGAACGCGAGATCTCCGAGATCTCGGTCGCGCGGTTCTCGCCCTGCGAGCTGGCCTGCATCAGCTGCAGGTAGTCGACGATGACGAGCCCGAGCGGCGCGTGCGCGCGCGCGATCCGGCGCGCGCGCGAGCGGAGCTCCATCACCGTGAGCGCGGGCGTCTCGTCGATCAGGATCGGAGCGTCGTTGAGCCGGCCGAGCGCGGTGGACAGCCGCGTCCAGTCGTCGGCCTGCAGCTTGCCGATGCGCAGGTTCTGCAACGGGAGCCGGCCGACCGACGCGATCAGGCGCAGCGCGAGCTGGTTCGCGCCCATCTCCATCGAGAAGATCACGACCGGGCGCTTGCCGTCGAGCGCGACGTGCTCGCCGATGTTGACGGCGAGCGCGGTCTTGCCCATCGACGGCCGACCGGCGACGATCACGAGGTCGCCCGCCTGGAGGCCGGTCGTCAGCTTGTCGAGGTCGGCGAAGCCGGTCGCGATCCCGGTCACGTCGGTCGGGTGCTCGCGGCTGTACAGCTCCTCGATGCGCTCGACGACGCCGACCAGGAGATCGCCGACCTTCGCGTACTGCTTGCGCCCGCGCACGCCTGCCTCGGCGATGTGCATCACCTTGGTCTCCGCCTCGTCCAGCAACTGCGACGCGTTGCGCCCCATCGGCTGGTAGGCGGACTCGGCGATCTCGCCCGCGGTCGCGGCGAGCTGGCGCAGCACCGAGCGGTCGCGCACGATCTGCGCGTAGTGGCGGATGTTCGCGGCGGTCGGAACGCTCTGCACGAGCGCGCCGAGATAGGCGAGGCCGCCGACCTGGTCGAGCCGGGCGGACGAGTCGAGCGACTCGGCGAGGGTCACCGCGTCCGCGGGCTTCCCCTGCCCGATCAGCTTGGCGACATGCTCGAAGATGAGGCGGTGCGCGTCGCTGTAGAAGTCGACGGCGGTCAGGATGTCGCCGACGCGATCGGCCGCGTCGTTGTCGAGCAGGAGGCCGCCCAGCACCGACTGCTCCGCCTCAAGCGAATGGGGCGGAAGGCGCAGCGTCTCGACGTCGGAGTGATCGGGCATCGTGGAGGGACCGGAAGGATCGCGATTCTACCGCGCGCCTCCAGGCCGGGACGCCTACGCCGGACGCCCGTGGCATTCCTTGTAGCGCAACCCGCTGCCGCACGGGCAGGGCTCGTTGCGGCCCGCGGCGTTCGGTCGCATCGCGGCGGCGGTGCGGCGACGCGCCTCTTCGCGCGTCCACGCGTGGAGCCGCGCGAGGTTCGCGCGGCTCCACGCCTCGGCGATGCCCTCGGGCACGGCGACCGCTGCGCGCGCATCGACCCATGCGCCGCGACCCGAGGCGAGCCGCGCCGCGTGCTTTTCCGCGAAGCGCAGCTGGTAGCGCATGCGGGCGTCGTCGCGACGACCGGCCGAAGCGTGGACGACCGGGAGGTCGAGCGCGACGCCGAGCCTGAAGCGCGCGAGGTGCGCACGAAACGTGAAGTCCGCGTCGTAGCCGTGCCACCCGTCGAACGTGTGCGCGTCGAAGCCGATCGACTCCGCCACGTCGCGTCGCGTCGCGAGGAACACGCCGTCCATCGCCTGCATGCCGGGCGCGGCTTCGCCGTCGCCGTCGGCCCCGTAGAAGCAGAATTCCGGATGCTCGCCGCGGTCGTGCACGACCGCGCCTTGCGCGTGCTCGATGCCGGCTTCCGACCAGTCCATGCCGACGCAGCGCCGCGTGCCCGCGACGCCGACGATGTCGAACCGTTCGAGATGGCGCGCGAGCGTTCGGGCGAGGCGTTCCGCGTGCACCTCGATGTCGTCGTGGCAGAACACGACGATGGCGCCGCGCGCGCGGGCGAGGCCGCGCGCCCAGCCTTCGCAGAGCGAACGCGCGTCGTGCACGCCGACGATCTCGTGCGGGGCGCCGTCGAGGCAGCGTTCGAGGCTGTGCGTCACCCCGGCGAACTTCGCCGCGTCGACGCTGCAGATGACGAACGAGAGCACGGCCCGCCGCTACCCCCGGATTCCGGTCCCCAATCTACCCGTTTCCTCGCGCGGCCGAACGGTTCCGCCGGCCGAAACGACGAGCGCCCCGATTCGGGCGCCCGCCTTGCGAGGGAGACGCCCGAAGGCGTCGCCCGTCTTCCTAACCCTGCGCGGTGTCGCCGAGCACACCCACCGTGATGTGCGCGAGCACGTCGGTGTGGAGCTGCACGGTGATCGGATGGTCGCCGACCTGCTTCAACGGACCCGACGGCATCCGGATCGCGGCCTTCTCGACCGTGACGCCGTGCGCCTTCAGCGCCTCGACGATGTCGGTGTTGGTGACCGAGCCGAACAGGCGACCGTCGACCCCGGCCTTCTGCGTGACCTGCACGGTGAGCCCCTCGAGACGCGTCGCCGACGCCTGCGCGGCGGCGAGGCGATCGGCGGCGGCGCGTTCGAGCTCGGTGCGCTTCGCCTCGAGCATCTTGACGTTCTCGGGCGTCGCGCGCTTCGCCTTGCCCTGGGGGATCAGGAAATTGCGCGCGTAGCCGTTCTTGACCTTGACGACGTCGCCGAGGTCGCCGACGTTCGCGACCTTCTCCATCAGGATGATCTGCATCGAAAGGCCTCCGGTCAGTGGCGGTCGGTGTAGGGGAGCAGCGCGAGGAATTGCGCGCGCTTGATCGCCGTGCCGAGCTGGCGCTGGTAGCGGGCCTTCGTGCCCGTCACGCGCGCCGGCATGATCTTGCCGTTCTCCTGCACGAAGTCCTTGAGGACGTCGATGTCCTTGTAGTCGATCTGCACCACCTTCTCGGCGGTGAAGCGGCAGAACTTCTTGCGCTTGAACAGCGCGTTGCCGCGGTCCTTGCGCTTGGCCTTGTTCTTGTCCTTGCCTTTACCCTTGAACGGACGGGGCATGATGGGATCCTTGTCTCTCGGTCAGCCGTTGTCGGCTTCGGAAATCGGTTCGATGCGGTCGATGTGGAGGGCGAGCGTGAGTCCGGTGCGCCAGCGGCGGGCCAGGAATCCCTCGCAGCGGACGGCGGCGCCCACGGGCAGCTTCGCGATCATCTCGGCGATCCCGCCGAACGCCACGGCCGCGATCTCGCAATCGACGCGCCGCAGACCGCCCGCTTCCGCCTGGCTCGACTGGTGCAGCAGCACCATGTCGATCGCGGCGAGTCCGGCGGGCGTGCGGCGCAGCGGGTCGCGAGTCGCGAGCGTGGCGTCGATCGCGAGCCGGTTGTGGCCCGGCGCGCGCGCGTCCACGTCGTCAGGCGGCGGCTGGCGCCTCCGGTGCGGGGGCGCGCTCGGGACGCTCGGTGCGCTCGGGGCGCTCGCTCCGCTCGCCGCGCTCGGGCCGGTCGCCGGAGCGCTCGGACGGGCGATCGGTCAGCGAGCGCGACTTCTCCTCCTTCATCATCGGCGAGGGCGCGACGACGGCGTCCTTCATCGCGACGATCAGGTGGCGAAGCACCGCGTCGTTGAACTTGAACGCGTGCTCGAGCTCGGTGAGCGTGGCGCCGTCGCACTCGATGTTCATGAGCACGTAGTGCGCCTTGTGCAGTTTCTGGATCGGGTAGGCCATCTGGCGGCGGCCCCAGTCCTCGACGCGGTGAACGCGGCCCTGTCGGCCGGTCACCATCGTGCGGTAGCGCTCGACCATCGCGGGCACCTGCTCGCTCTGGTCGGGATGCACGATGAAGACGATCTCGTAGTGACGCATGCAGAAACCTCCTTGTGGTCGTTCAAGGCAGCGCTTGAAGCCCCTTCGCGGTCGCGCGGTTTTGGTCGCGCTCCGCGCCGGGGGCCGCCCGGTGCTTTTGGCCTCCCCGTCTCGCGACGGGTGAGGCAAGGAAGCCCAACAGTATAGCCGGGAAATAGCCGGAAGATCAAGGCCCTGCGATGCGGGCGCCGGTGGTTCCGACGCCCCGGCCGGAACGGCGCGCCCCGCGCGCGTCAGCGCGCAAGCGTCGGCGCGGCCGTTGCAGGCGAGGCCAGCGTCGGCGCGGCGATCGCGGCGAGCACCGCATGGCGCTCCGCCCTGGGCATCGCCGCCAGCTCGCGCGCGCGTCCGTAGAAGCGCGGAAGGTCGCCCTCCTCCTGCGCGAGCAACGCGCGGAATCCCGGCACGGCGTCCGAGTAGAGGCCCATCGACACGAAGCTCGCATTGTTGGGTCCGGTGCCGCCATCACCCGCGAACCACCGGTCGAATGCGGCGAGGCCGGGTTCGCCGGCCTTCGCCTCGATGTAGGCAACGCGCATCGACTCGAGCGCATCGCGCTTCGCGCGGCGCTTGGACGCGACGTCCGCGGCGCCGGCGTAGCTCGCCGCCAGCGACGCGCGCGCGCCGCGCACGAGCCGACGGAACTCCGCGCGCAGGCGCTCGCCGCGCTCGCGGTCGGCGGCGAGCTTCTGCGCCTCGGCCGGCGGCCGCGACGCGATCCAGCGGGCGAGCCCGGCCTCCTCGACCGCGACCGCGAACGACTCGTTGAACGTCGAGTCGTCCTTCGCGTAGACGACCTGGTGGGCGAGCTCGTGGAACACCAGGCGCGCGAGCTCGAGGTCCGGGTAGCGGATGAACGACGACAGGATCGGGTCGTCGAACCAGCCGAGCGTCGAGTACGCGGGCACCCCGCCGACGTGCACGTCGTACCCCTCGTCCCGGAGACGCGCGGCTTCGGCCCGCGCCTCGTCCTCGCGGAAATAGCCGCGGTAGTTGACGCAGCCGGCGACCGGGAAGCACCACTCGCGCGGCTTGAGCGACAGCTCGGGCGCGGCGAACACGTTCCAGAGCACGAACGGCCGGCCGAGATCGGCGTAGCGGGTGAAGCTGCCGTTGTCGGGGAGACCGAGCGCTGCGCTCGCGAATTGGCGGATCGCGCGGGCGCGCTCGAGGCGGTCCTTGAGGCGCGCATCCCCGGTCGCGACGATCACCTCGTCGAGCGGCTTCGCGCGCGCGATCAGGTCGAGCTGGCCCGAGGCGCTCTGGAACAGGTAGTCGGCTCCGCAACCGCTCAGCAACGGCGCGGTCAGCGCCGCCGCGATCCACCGCCGCATCGTCACCGGCCCGCCCCCAGGAAATGCGCGAGGCGCGCGATCCCGTCCTCGATCTTCGGCAGCGCGATCGTGTAGGCGAAGCGCACATGCTCGGCCGCGCGATGCGTGCCGAAGTCGAGCCCCGGCGTGATCGCGACGCCCGCTTGTTCGAGAACGTCCCGGCAGAAGGCGCGACTGTCGCCGGCGAGCCTCGAAGTGTCGGCGTAGACGAAGAAACCGCCGGTCGGCATGACGGGGATGCCGAATCCGAGCTCGCGCAGCGCCGGAACCAGGAAGTCGCGCCGCGCGCGGAAGGCGTCGCGCCGCGCCTCGAGGATCGCCAGCGTCGCCGGCCCGAAGCAGGCGAGCGCCGCGCGCTGCGACAAGGTCGGCGGCGAAATGTACAGGTTCTGTGCGAGCTTTTCGAGGTCGCGCACGTGGCGCTCGGGCGCGACGATCCAGCCGAGGCGCCACCCGGTCATGTTGAAGTACTTGGAGAAGCTCGAGATCACGAAGAGATCGTCGGAGAGCGCCAGCGCCGTTGCAGGATGCGTGCCGGGCGCAAGGTCGTAGGAGAGGCCGAGGTAGATTTCGTCGACGATCAGTTGTCCCGCGCGGCGCGCGACGGTTTCCGCGATGCGCGCGAGCTCGTCGCGATCGACGGTCGTGCCGGTCGGGTTCGACGGCGAGGCGATGAGCACGCCGCGCGTGCGCGGGCCCCAGTGGCGCGCGACGTGGTCGGCGGCGAGCTGGTAGCGGGTGTCCGCGCCGACGGGAATCGCGAGAGGCTCGCCTTCGAGCGTGCGCACGAAATGCCGGTTGCACGGATAGCCCGGGTCGGCCATCAGGACCTGGTCGTCGCGGTTGACGATCAACGCGGCGACGAGCAGAAGCGCCGCCGACGAGCCCGCGGTGACGATCACGCGGCTCGGCGAGACGTCGACGCCGTAACGGTCGGCGTAATGTCGCGCGATGGCCTCGCGGAGCTCCGGCAGCCCGAGCGCGGACGTGTAGTAGATGCCGCCATGCTCCAGCGCCGCGCGCGCGGCGTCGAGGACCGGCTCCGGCGTCGGGAAATCAGGCTCGCCGATCTCCATATGGACGACGCTGCGGCCGGCCGCCTCGAGCGCGCGTGCGGCCGTCTGCACCTCCATCACGTGGAAAGGCGCGATATCGGCGACGCGCGCGGCGATCTGCGTGCGGGTGTCCATCGGTCGAATGGATGAAGGCGGGCGGCGGAAGCGAGGCCGTATCGTAGCGCGATGGCGCCACGTTTCGCCGTCATCGCGTGTTTCAGCAGCGCCGGATTCCTTTCCGCGCCGCGCGTCCGACCCCGCCGTTCGTCCGATGGTTCCGCGCGCCCCGGCGCGACACGCCTGCGCTGGTCGCTCTGTCTGACAGCGACGCTCGCCTGTGCGGCGATGCAGGACGCGCGTCCAGCCGTCCACAAGTGCGTAGGACCCGCGGGCGTCGTCTACCAGGACCGCCCGTGCGGGTCCGACGCGACGAGCCGCCCCGACGATGTCGCGGACGCGTCGCTCTCGGTGCTTCCGGCTCCGCCGCGCGCGAGCACGATCGAGCGACGCGCGGCGCCGGCGAGGCCCCCGCGCGTCGAGCGGGTCCGCCGCGCGGAGTTCCCGCTGGCAGGCAATCCGGCCGAGCGGCGGCACCTTCGCGTCGGCATGAGCGAGGGCGAGGTGATCGCTCGGGCCGGCATGCCGGATCTCACGACCGGCAAAGGGCGCAAGCAATCGCGCTGGACCTGGATGCCGGCGGCCGGCGACCCCGACACGATCACCGTCGTGCTGTTCGAGACCGGGCGCGCCGTGGAGGTCGAGCGCACGGTGATCAAGCGCTGACCTCGCGCGGGGTCAGAACGGGGTGGGTCCCCGGGGGTCGCTCTGCGCTCCGATCGGACGCCGTTGCCGGTTCGAGCGGGCTTGCTCGCGCAGGTACCCCGCCAGATTCGCGACCTGCCACACGACGAGGAGCGCCGCGATCCGCAGCGCAGGACCTACCGGCCGGGTGGCGAACGGGCGGCGGAACGCCTTCACGCACAGCGCGAGGTCGGGACGAAGGCGCCCGTGGCCTAGCGCCCTGCGGTGCCGATGGAACCAATAGGCGCCTCGCCCGTAGACGACGTGCTGCCTCCAGAAGGCGCCGAGCGTCAGGTCGTGCCGATGGTGAACGACCGCGGACGGCGCGAGCGCGATCGGACGACCCGCGGCCGCCCAGCGATGGCAGAACTCGCGATCCTCGGCCGCCCGGAAGCACTCGTCGAAGCCGCCGACCGAGTCGAAGGCCTCGGCACCGAGCGCGAGGTTGTTCGATGTGACGAAGCGCAGCGGGCTTCCCGCCGCGAACAGCGAGGGCACGATCACGTCGGTGATCGTCTGGCTCGCGACCGCGTAGACGTTGCCCGGAAGCCCGTTGACGACCGTGCCGCCGTGCAATGCGTTGGGCGCCGCGCTCACCGCAGCCGCGAGCGCTCGCAGCCAGCCGCGCGATGCCGCGCAATCGTCGTCGGTGAACGCGAGGATCGCGCCCGTGGCATGCGCCGCCCCCAGATTGCGCGCGGCGGATGGCCCTCGGTTCGACTGGCGGAGCCAGGTCACGCGCAGCCCGGTTCGGCCGGGAAGCGCGATCGGAGCGACGGGCGGCGCGCTGCCATCGTCGACCACGATGATCTCGTAGCGGTCGACCGGGTAGTCGAGCGCCGCGAGCGCCGCGAGGCAGGCCGCAAGCTCTCGAGGCCGATTCCACGTCGGGACGACGACCGAGATCGACGGGAGGTCGACGCCGGGCGCCGTGGCGATGTCCGGGATCGGGATGCGCCGCGCGTCCCCGGGCGTCACGCGCGACTCCGCGCGACCCGGACGCTGCGGCCGCTCGACGCGGACTCGATCGCGGCGAGCACGACCGCCAGCGCGCTGCGCCCATCCTCGAGCGTCGGGGAGACCGAGACGTCGTCGCGGATCGCCGCCGCGAAGTGGCGCCACGCGTCGGCATAGCTCCTTAGCCACGCGCCGCCCTCGCGCGCGTCGCGCAATGCTTTCGGCAACGCGCGAACGAACCCCACGGCGCCGCGCACGCGCGCGCGGCCGTCGCCCGCGAGGGTCCCGGCGTCCGCCGTCGCGTAGCCGTCGAAGCGGTAGAGCGAGAGCGAGATCGACGCGGCGCGACCGAACACCTCGACGTCGTTGCTGCGGCTCGTGCGCTCGGCGAAAAACGCCGTCGCGAGCGCACCGCCCGAGAGTTTCGCGACGAGCACCGCACTCTCGTCCTCGCGCTCGCCGGAACGCGCGTACGCGGTCACTTCCTCCACCTCCGCCCCCGTCAGGTACCGCCACAGGTCGACGTGGTGGATCGCGAGCTCGAGCAGCGCGCCGCCGCCCGTTGCGCGCGCGCGCTGCCAGTCCGGTACGCTTTCCTGGAAGCTCGTGAGCCGGCTGGCGATCGCGTCGAGCGGGCCGATCGCGCCCGCGCGTATCGCCTCTCGCGCGCGTCGCGCCTGCGCGTGCCAGCGCGTGTTGAAGCCGACCATCGCGCACACGCCGGCCGAGGCCGCGCGCGCCGCGACACGGTCAGCGTCGGAGAGCGAAAGCGCCAATGGCTTCTCGACGAACACGTGCTTGCCGGCGTCGATCGCGGCGAGCGCGATTTCGGCATGGTAGGGAGTCGGCACGCAGACCGCGATCGCGTCGAGGGAAGCGTCTTCGAGGAGCGCTCGGTAGTGCCGCGACGTGCGCGCCGCCCGCGCCTGCGTCGTGGCTCGCGCGAGTGTCGCGCCATGGTCGTCGCAGAGCGCGGCCACCTCGATCGAGCGCACCGACGCGAGCGCGGGCAGGTGCAGCGTCGACGTCGCGCGTCCGCACCCGACGATGCCGAGCCGGACGACCCGGGGACGCGCGTCGCCGCGTACGCGCGTCGAACCGCCGGTCATGCGGGCCAGATCGCGTTTCGCTCGTCGGGCCGGACGTGCCGGAAGCGCCAGAACTCGTAACGCGACACGCGCACGCCGGCGCCGCCCGCGCCGAGCGCGTAGCCGACCATCTGTCCGATCCCGTCGAGCACGAGTCCCGCCGCCAGCGCATGGAGGCAGCCGAGCATCGAGCGGCGCGACGCTCGCGCGCCCGCTTCGCGCCACAGGCGCGCGACGCGAAGCGGCGGGATCAGCGGCGCGCCCAGCGTGTAGACGACGCGGCGCGCCGGCGACATCGCGTTCGCGCGCAGTCCCGCGAACAACCGGCCGTAGTGGTATTGCGCCGGGAGCCACGAGCGCCACAGCGAGAAGTTCGCGTGCGCGATCTGCGCGCGCGGCTCGAGCCACAACCGGTGACCGCGCGCGCGAAGGTCCCAATGCAGCAGCGTTTCCGCGTCGAGCATCGCCGGCAGCCGACTGCCGTACGCGAGCAGCACGTCACGCTTGTAGCTGGTGTTGTGGCCGGGCAGGTAGTCGTGCTCCCCCGCTCGACCCGGCGCAATCCACGGCCCGTAGCCGATCAGGAGGTCGGCGCGGCTGACCGCGGTCGCCGGGTTGGCGTTCGCTATCACCGGCCCGACCGCCGCCCACGGGCCGCGGTGCGCGGCGATCAGCGCCTCGGCCCATTCGCTCACCGGGAACGCGTGATCCTCGGCCAGCGCGACGACGGGGGCGGACGCGCGCATGACGCCTGCAGCGTTGGCATGGCCGATCGACCCCACGGCGCCGATCTCGACCACCTCGACGCGCGCGAACGCCGATAGCAGCGCCTCGTCCGCCGCGAGCTCCGCGCGCGACGGCGCGACGATCACGAGCTCGAGCTTGGCGCAAGCGGTCTGGCGCGCGAGCACCTCGACGGTGCGGCGAATCGTCGCGAAGCGGTCGGGCGTCGCGAGGACCACCGAGAGTTCCGGCCGCATCGACTGGCTCATCGCGCGCGGCGTCGCCGGATTGCGTCAGGCGACGGCGCGAACGTCCACGGCGCGCCGGTCCGCGCGAACGTCCACGGCGCGCCGGTCCGCGCGACCGCCGGCCGGGTCGATCGGCCGGGATCGCGGTGCGCCCGCGCCGCGGCATCCGCGAAGGCGCGCTCGCCGGGGGTGCGCGTGCACGCGATGCCGACGCGGCCGATCACCATCGCGGCGGTTTCCCGCGCGACGCGGGGCGAAAAAGCCGCGGCGTTGGTGCTCCCGGCTACCGTACGCGCGCGCGTCACCCTTTGTCGAACGAGATGCGTCCCGGCCCGAGCGCGAACACCATCAGCATGCCGCCGGCGATCGAGATGTTCTTCCAGAAGTTGAGCGATTCCGCCATCTGGTTGGCGGGCGGCGCGTCCCAGTAGCGGTGGAAGCCCAGCGCCGCGACCAGCGTGAACACCGAGAGGGCGAGGCCGGCCCAGCGCGCCTGCCAGCCGACGATCAGCATGATCCCGCCGACGAATTCGATCAGGATCGCCACGACGGCGAGGACCTGGGGCATCGGCAGCCCGGCACTGGCGATGTAACCGGCGGTTCCGGCGAAGCCGGAGATCTTGTCCCAGCCCGAGGTCACGAACATCAGCCCGAGCAGGATGCGGCCGATCAGCGCTGCCCAGTCGCGGTACGTGGTCATGACGTTCTCCCCAGCGTAGGAATCGGCGGCGCGAAGCGATGTCGCACGGCAAAACGGTTCAGGGAAGGTCGAACACGAGCACCTCGGCGCCCTGCCCGTGCGCGAGCCGGACCGAGGGCTCGCCGGTGAGCTTGACCGCGTCGCCCGCGACGAGGGGCGCGCCGTTCGCCTCGACGCTGCCCCGGGCGACCTGCACATAGGCGCGGCGGCCCGCCGCGAGCGAATGCTCGACCGCCTCCGCGCCCTCGAGCAGCGCCGCGTAGACGCGCGCGTCCTGGTGGATCGTCACCGCGGCGCCGCTGCCCTTCGGACCGGCGATCAGCGCGAGGCGTCCGCGCTTGGCGGCATCGGGCACGTGCGCCTCCTCGTAGCCGGGGTCGATGCCGCGAACGTCGGGCTCGAGCCAGATCTGGAGGAAATGCACGCGCTCGTCGGGCGACGGGTTGTTCTCGCTGTGCCGCACGCCGCGCCCCGCGCTCATCCGCTGCACGTCGCCGGGGCGGATCGTCGATCCGTTGCCGAGGTCGTCGCGGTGCGCGAGCGCGCCGTCGAGCACGTACGACAGGATCTCCATGTCGCGATGGCCGTGCGTGCCGAAGCCGGCGCCGGGCGCGACGCGGTCCTCGTTGATCACGCGGAGCGGGCCGAAGCCCATGTGGCGCGGGTCATGGTACTCGGCGAACGAAAAGCTGTGGAACGACGTGAGCCAGCCGTGCTCGCCCTTGCCGCGCTCGTTGGCCGCCCGCTTTTCGATCATCGCCAGTCCCTTTGCCTCCGCGACGTTGCCGAGGCGGCCCGCTTCCACAGCATAGCGCGCGGCCCGCACTCGGGGCAAACTACAACCGGTACGCGCGCTTGGCAAGCCCGTGCGCAAGCTCGGGCGCGAGCGCGTACGCCTCGTCCTCGTCGATCCGGTGCTCGGTGCAGAGCGTCGCGAGGAACCGGCAGTCGATGCGGCGCGCGACGTCGTGACGCGCCGGAATCGAGAGGAACGCGCGCGTGTCGTCGTTGAAGCCGACCGTGTTGTAGAACCCCGCGGTCTCGGTCGTCTGCTCGCGGAAGCGCAGCATCCCTTCCGGACTGTCGTGGAACCACCAGGCCGGCCCGAGCTTCAGCGCCGGGTAGTGGCCGGCGAGCGGCGCGAGCTCGCGCGCGTAGCTCGTCTCGTCGAGCGTGAAGAGGATCAGCGTAAGCCGCGCATCGTTGCCGACGCGGTCGAGCAGCGGCTTCAGCGCGCGCGCGTAGTCGGTCGGCATCGGGATGTCGGCGCCCTTGTCGCGCCCGAACATCGCGGCGAGCGACGGATTGTGGTTGCGGAAGCTGCCCGGGTGGATCTGCATGACGAGCCCGTCGTCGAGGCTCATCTTCGCCATCTCGGTCAGCATCTGCGCGCGAAACGTCTCGGCCTCTTCCGAGGAAGCCGTGCCCGCGAGCGCGCGATCGAGCAGCCGCTGGCACGCGGCCGCGTCGAGGTCGGCGGTGCGCGCGGTCGGGTGGCCGTGGTCGGTCGACGTCGCGCCCATCGACGCGAAGAACGCGCGTCGCGCGCGGTGCGCGGCGAGGTAGCCGCTCCACGCGGCCGTGTCCTCGCCGGTGAGCGCGCCGAACGCGAGAACGTTCTCGCGGAAGCCGTCGAACTCGGGGTCTACGACCGGATCGGGCCGGTAGGCGGTGACGACGCGCCCTTTCCAGCCCGAAGCGCGGATCCTCGCGTGGTGCGAAAGGTCGTCGAGCGGGCTCTCGGTCGTCGCGATCACCTCGATGTTGAAGCGCTCGAACAGCGCGCGCGGCCGGAACGCGCGGGTGGCGAGCGCGGCGTTGACGCGGTCGAAGATCACATCGGCGTTCGTCGGCTCGAGGCGTTCGCGGATGCCGAAGACGTCGTGGAGCGCATGGTCGAGCCACAGGCGCGTCGGCGTGCCGCGGAAAAGAGGCCAGTGCTCGGCGAACGTCCGCCAGATTCGCCGCGCGTCGCGCTCGACCGGGCCGCCGTCGCGGCGCGGAATGCCGAGCGACTCGAGGCGCACGCCCTGGCTGTAGAGCATCCGGAACACGTAGTGGTCGGGCGTGATGAGGAGCGCGCTCGCGTCCTCGAACGGCGCGTCGTCGGCGAACCAGCGCGGATCGGTGTGGCCGTGCGGGCTCACGATCGGCAGGTCCTTGACCGTCGCGTACAGCGCGCGTGCGAGCGCGCGCACCGCCGGTTCGGCGGGAAACAGGCGGTCGGGATGGGGGGCGAGCGCGTGCATGGGATCTCCGTCGCGCGGCTAGCGCGCGAGATGGTCGGCGAGCGTGGCGGACACGCCCCGGCGCATGAGCGATTGCAGGTGTCCGGTGACCGCCTCGCTGAACACCGGCACGCGCGGCAGGTCGTCGCCGAAGACCGCAGCGAGGCCGAGAAGGCCTTTGGCGAGTTTCGTCGCGTCGCCGCGCGCATCCGCGGCGATCGCCGCGTAGCGTTCGGCGAGCGGATCGACAACTTCGATGCGCGCGCCCGTTTCGTCGAAGCCGCTCGCGTAACGCATCCAGCCAGCGACCGCGAGCGAGAGGTGGCGGATCGACGCGCCGCGCGCGAGTCGGTCGCGCACGGTGCCGAGCAGGCGCTGCGGAAGCTTCTGCGAGCCGTCCATCGCCACCTGCGCGGTCTTGTGGGGCAGCGCCGGATTGCGAAAGCGCGCGAGGAGCGTGGTGCCGTACTTCGCGAGGTCGATGCCGGGCGGGCTCGCGAGCGTCGGCATGATCTCCTCGGTCATCTGCCGCTCGACGAGGCGACCGAGGCGCGCGTCGCTCGCCGCCTGCGCGATCGTCGCATGGCCGGCGAGGAAGCCCAGGTACGCGAGCGTCGAATGGCTGCCGTTGAGGAGGCGAAGCTTCATCGTCTCGTAGGGCGCGACGTCGTGCGCGATCTCCGCGCCGGCGCGCTCCCATGCCGGCCGCGGCGCGGCGAACCGGTTCTCGATCACCCACTGGATGAACGGCTCGGCGACGACCGGCGCCGCATCGGCGACGCCGAGGCGTCGCGCAGCGTCGGCGACATCGGCATCGGTCGTCGCCGGCACGATGCGGTCGACCATCGTGCAGGGAAACGCCGCATGCGCGCCGATCCAGCGCTGCAGCTCGGGCGCGTGCGCGAACGTCGCGACGAGCTTCTCGAGGACGCGGCCGTTGTGCGGCAGGTTGTCGCAGCACACGACGTTGAGCGCACCCGTGCCATCGCGCATGCGTGCCTCGAGCGCGGCGACCAGGATGCCGACTGCGGAACGGGGGCGTTCCGGATGCGCGAGGTCGTGCGCGATGTCCGGGTGCGCGAGGTCGAGCCTTCCGGTCGCCGGGTCGTGGCAGTAGCCTTTCTCGGTCACCGTGAGCGTCACCACGTGCACGGCGGAATCGGCCATCCGGCGCACGAGCGCGGCAGGATCGGCGGGCGCGAACACCGTCTCCCGGATCGATCCGATCACGCGCGCGGTCACGCGCGCCGGATCCTTGAGGAGGAGCGTGTAGAGGCCGTCCTGCGCCGCCAGCGGCTCGACCGCCCGCTGCGTCTTCATCGACACGCCGCAGATGCCCCAGCGTGGGTCGGTCGCGAGCACGTCATCGGTGTAGACGGCCTGGTGCGCGCGATGGAAGGCGCCGAGCCCGAGGTGAACGATGCCGACGCGCACCGCGGCGACGTCGTACGCGGGCCGCCCCACGTCGCCGGGCAGGCGCGCGAGGCTCGAGAGCGACAGCGTACCCTCGTGCGCCATCAGCCGGTGTAGCCCGCGAGGCGCGGCAGCCACAGCGAAAAGCCCGGAACGTAGGTGACGAGCATCAACGCGAGGATCAACGCGCTGTAGAACGGCAGGATCGTCTTCATCACCTCGCCCACCGAGATCCCGCCGATCGCGCAGCCGACGAACTGTGTCGTGCCGACCGGCGGCGTGTTGAGCCCGAGCGCGCAGTTGATCAGCATCACCATCCCGAACTGGACCGGATCCATCCCGTACTGCGCGCAGATCGGCAGGAAGATCGGCGTGCAGATCAGGATCGTCGCCGCCATGTCGAGGAACGTGCCGAGCAGGAACAGGATGATGTTGACGAGGAAGAAGATGACTAGCGGGTTCTGCGACACCGTCGAAAGCGCCTTGCCGGTCAGCTCGGCGACGCTGTAGAGGCTGATCAGGTAGCCGAACGTCGCCGAGATGCCGATCAGCAGCAGAACGATCCCAGTCGTCTTGACCGCCTTCGCCGCCGCCTTCAGGAACTTGTCGAGCGACATGCTGCGGTAGACGACGATGGTGAGTACGAGCGAGTAGATGACCGCGACCGCGGCCGACTCGGTCGCGGTGAACACGCCCGAAAGGATGCCGGTGATGATGATCACGACCACGAAGAGTCCCGGCACCGCGGCGGCGAGCGACAGCCACACGGCGTGCCAGCCCGCCCACGTTCCCGCCGGGTAGCCGCGCTTGACCGCGACGAAGTAGGCGGCGCCGAGGTTGCAGAGGGTCAGGATCAGCGCGGGCAGGAGTCCCGCGAGGATCAACGCGGCGATCGAAACCTTCCCGCCGGCGGCGAGCGAATAGATGATCATGTTGTGCGACGTCGGCATCAGCGCGCCGACGAGCGACGCGTGCGTCGTCACGTTCACCGCGTAGTCGGCGTGGTAACCCTCCCGCTTCATCATCGGGATCATCACGGCTCCCATCGCCGAGACGTCGGCGACCGGCGAGCCCGACACGCCGCCGAACAGCGTGCATGCGACGACGTTCGACATGCCGAGCCCGCCGCGAATGTGGCCGACCAGGTTTTTCGCGAACGCGACGATGCGATCGGCGATGCCGCCGTAGAGCATCAATTCACCGGCGAAGATGAAGAACGGGATCGCGAGGAAGCTGAACACGTTCATCCCGGCTGACATGCGCTGGAACACGACGGCGACCGGGAGGCCTTCGTAGAGGATCGTCGCGACGGCGGCGAGCCCGATGGCGAACGCGACCGGGACGCCCAGGATCAGGAGCGCCAGGAAGACGAGCGACAGGATCGTCAGTGCCATGCGGGCTCGACCTCGACGCCGCGCAGCAGCGCGACGATGTGCTCGACCGAGAACAGCACGATCAGCACGCCGGCGATCGCCACCGGCACGTGATTGAGGCCCTCGGGGATGCCGAGGGTGGGGATGTTGTAGCCCCAGACGGACTCGGCCAGGAGCGCGCCGTTGTACGCCATCAGCACGCCGAACAGCGCGACGAGCGCGTGGATCACGAGCTCGAGGCGGCCGCGCACGCGGTCGCTGACGAGGACGAGCAGCGACTCCATCCCTATGTGGCCGGCGTCGCGCACGCCGACCGCGGCGCCGAACATCGTCACCCAGATCACGAGCACGAGCGCGCCCGCCTCGGCCCAGGTCGGCGTGTCGTTCAGCACGTAGCGGCCGAACACCTGGATCGCGACGGCCGCGACGATCAGGCAAAGGCCGACGACGGCGATCATCAGGACGAGCTTCGCGATCGCCGCGCAGAGTCGGGTCAGCATGATTCAGGGATCGGGAATCAGGAGTCGGGAACGTCGCCGCCGGCGGTGTGTCGCGGGCGCGAAGACCCGATCTCGCGCCGGAAAGCCCGGCGCGCGAGCGGCGAACGGCCGCCCGGGCGACGGACGAATGCGACTACTTGGTATCCTGCACGCGCTTGATCATCGCCTTCATCTTCGCGTCGGTGACGAATTTCGCGTAGACCGGCGCCATCGCGTCCTGGAACGACTTCTTGTCGACGGTGATGACCTGCGCGCCGCCCGCCTCGACCACGGCCCGGGACTTGGCTTCCTTCTCGTCCCAGAGCTTGCGCATGTAGGGCACCGACTCCTTCGCGGCGGCGCGGAAGATCTTCTGCTCGTCGGGCGTGAGGCCGTCCCAGATCTTCTTCGACATCAGCAGCATCTCGGGCGCCATCGAATGCTCGGTCATCGAGTAATACTTGGCGACCTCGAAGTGCTTGGCCGTGTCGAACGAAGGGAAGTTGTTCTCGGCGCCGTCCACCAGGCCGGTCTTGAGAGCCGTGTACACCTCACCGTAGGGCATCGGCGTCGCGTTGGCGCCCATCGCCTGGAGCAGCGCGACCCACAGGTCCGACTGCTGGACGCGGATCTTGAGCCCCTTGGCGTCGGCGAGCGATCGCACCGGCTTCTTGACCGTATAGAGCGAGCGCGAGCCCGAGTCGTAGAACGCGAGGCCGATGAAGCCCTGCACCTCGCACGCCTTCAGGATCTCGTCGCCGACCGGGCCGTCCAGCACGCTGCGCATGTGCGCGGTCGAGCGGAACAGGAACGGCATCGTCGGGACGATCGTCTCCGGGCAAATGTTGTTCATCGGCGCGACGTTGATGCGCACGAGGTCGAGCGCGCCGATCTTGGTCTGCTCGATCGTGTCCTTCTCGCCGCCGAGCGCGTTGCCCGTGTAGACCTTGATCGAGTGCTTGCCGCCGGTCCTCTGCTTGATCAGGTCGCTCATGTACTTGACCGCCATCACCGTCGGGTAGTCCTCGGGATGCACGTCGGCCGAGCGGAACTCCTTCGCGATCACGGGCATCGCGAACGCGGCCGTCGCAAGCGCGGCCGCCCATCGGGTCATCGTCTTCATGGGTTCGTGTCTCCTTCGTGTTGGCGCCGGGCGGCGCGTTGGCTTCGTCGGTTCCGCGCCGGCTGGCGGGCCCCACGCGGCGCGGCGCCGCCGGGCTCGAGCCGGCGCTGGAATTCGCGCGCGACGCGCGCGAGGTGTCGTTGCATCGCGGCGCGCGCAGCGTCGGGATCGCCGGATGCCAGCGCGTCGACGATCGCGGCATGGTCGTCGAGCGTGCGCGCGCGTAGCTCGGGCGTGTGGAAATGGCTCTCGATGCGCGTCCACAGGTCGCCGCGGCGCTGGTCCCACAACGCCTGGACGACGAGCGCGAGCGCGCCGTTGCGCGTCGACTCGGCGATGCGGAGGTGGAACGCGCGGTCGGCGGCGTCGCGCCGGACGGCATCGTCGTCCGCGTCGCGCATCTCGTCGAGCGTCGCGCGGAGCGCCGCGAGGTCCGCGCGCTTCACGAGGCGCGCCGCGGCGGCGGCGATCTCGCCTTCGATCAGGCCGCGGGCGGAGAGGAGCTCGAAGGGCCCCGGCCCGTCGTCGTCGCGCGACGGCGCGTGCGCCGAGGGTGCGCGAACGAAGATCCCGTTGCCGATGCGCACCTCGACCTTGCCGGCGATATCGAGCGAGATGATCGCCTCGCGCACCGAGGTGCGCGACACGCCGAGCTCCCGGGCGAGCTCGCGCTCGGCAGGAAGGCGCGAGCCGGCCGGAAACTCGCCGCGGTCGATGAGCGCGGCGATCTGGTCGGCGATGCGGCGGTAAAGCCTTTGCGGCTCGACCAGCATGAGAGGCACGGCGCGGATCCTCGATTCGGGACGCCGCGTCGCGACGTCCACCGCGCCTGCCGGCTACCCGCCCCGAGGCCGGGGCGCGTGCGCGGTCCGGGAGCGCGAACGGATGCTACGGTCCGGGCGGTCCAGCGGTCAAGTGGTCCAGCCACCGGGCAGGCGCGACCAGGGGCGGCGAGGGGCGATCAGGCGTTGGGCGATGGGACCCGGCGATGGTCGGCCCGGTAAGCGCCGAAGGTTCTCCCGGAGCGCGCCGCGTGCAACTCCGATCCCCGGCCTTCCCGTTTGCTGTCGCCTGTCGCCGCTTCACTTCGCCAGATAGGTCCCGGACCGCCCGCCCCGCTTCTCGGCGAGCCTCACGCCATCGATGCGCATGCCACGGTCGACCGCCTTGCACATGTCGTAGATCGTAAGGAGCCCGATGGCCGCACCGGTGAGCGCTTCCATCTCGACGCCCGTGCGCGCCAGCGTCTCGGCGACGACCTCGATCTCGATGGCGGGATCGTTCGCGTCGAACGCGAATGCGACGGCGACACGCGTCAGCGGCAACGCGTGGCAGAGCGGAATGAGTTCGGAGGTGCGTTTCGCGGCCTGGATCGCCGCGATGCGCGCCACGCCGAGCACGTCGCCCTTCGCCGCGCCGCCGGCCCGCACGGCGTCGAGCGTGGCGGGCAGCATCGCGATACGCCCGACGGCCCGCGCGTAACGCGGTGTTACATCCTTGCCGGCCACGTCGACCATGTGCGCCTGGCCGGCCGAATCGAAGTGGGTAAAATGCGCCACTCCCCGGGTTCGGCGCGTCGGCGGCGGGGACTTCGGCATCGGGTTCGGGGCGTCGCGGGAGGCCGCGCGTGAACTCCCGGGGCCGTTCGGCCATCATAGCAGGATGCCCCACGCCCCCAACCCTTCGGCGAGCCCCTTCGCGCGGCGATTCGCGTGCCGCGCGCTGGTCGCGCTCGTGTCGTGCGCGATGGCGGGCGCGCCGGTGCTCGCGCAGACCGGCGGCGTCTCGGCTTCGCCGGTCGCGCCGCCCGCGACGCCGGGCGCCGTCTTCGGCAGCGTACCGCCGGTCGCGCCGCCCGGGACGGATCCGGCCGCGCGCGCCTCGAACCTCCCGGATCTGGGCGATTCGGCGCAGGCCGCGATGTCGCCTGCCCAGGAGCGGCGCATCGGCGACGCGACGCTGAAGCAGCTGCGCGCCGCGGGCGGCTACCTCGACGACCCCGAGGTCAACGACTACCTGAACGAGCTCGGGCAGCGACTCGTCGCGGTGAAGAACGATGGGCGGTTCGACTTCCAGTTCTTCGCGGTGCCCGACGCGTCGATCAACGCGTTCGCGATGCCGGGCGGCTACATCGGCGTCAACAGCGGGCTCATCCTGCTCACGCAGAACGAATCGGAGCTCGCGAGCGTGCTCGCGCACGAGATCACGCACGTCACGCAGAACCACCTCGCACGGATGCTCGAGAGCCAGAAGAACTCGCTGCTGATGTCGCTCGCCGCGCTCGCGCTGGCGCTGATCGCCGCGCGCTCGAACTCCTCGTCGTCGGGCGACATGGTGGGCGCCGCGATCACCTCGGCGCAGGCGCTCGCCGTGCAGAACCAGCTCAACTTCACGCGCGAGAACGAGTACGAGGCCGACCGCATCGGCTTCCAGCGCCTCGACCTCGCGGGCTTCGATCCGTCCGCGGCGGCGACGCTGATGGAACGCTTGCAGAAGGCGTCGCGCTTCGCCGACGGCAGCGTGCCGACCTACCTGCGCACGCACCCGGTCACCTACGAGCGCATCGCCGAGGCGCAGGCGCGCGCGCAGTCGCGTCCCTATCGCCAGGTCGCGGATTCTCCCGATTTCCAGATGGTGCGGGCGCTGCTGCGAAGCTACGTCGGCGCGTCGCACGAGGCGGTCGCGTGGTTCGACCTCGCGCTCGCCGAAGGCAAGTACAACAGCGAGGTCGCCACGCGCTACGGGCTCGTCGCGTCGCTGTTGCGCGACGGCAAGATCCCGCGCGCGAAGAAGGAGCTCGCCGCGCTCGAAAGCATCGCCCCGCCGCATCCGATGATCGAGGCGATCGCCGGGCACGTGCTGCTCGACGGCGGCGAGCCGGAGCGGGCCGCGGCGCGTTTCCAGGCGGCACTCGCCCGCTATCCGACCAAGATGCAGCTCGTCTACGACTATCCGGAAGCGTTGCTCGCCGCCGGCCAGGCTCCGCAGGCGACCGCGTTCGCCGAGGCGCAGTTGCTGCGCTTTCCGCAGGACGGCCGACTGCACCGGATCGCCGCGCAGGGCTACGCCGCCCAGGGCAAGGAGCAAAAGCAGCACCAGCACCTCGGCGAGTACTACGCGTGGCAGGGCAACCTGCGCCTCGCGATCGACCAGCTCGAGCTTGCAATCAAGTCCGGCGACTCCAACTTCTACGAGAGCTCGGTCGTCGAAACGCGCCTGCGCGCGTTGAAGCGCGAGCAGGACGAGCAGAAGAAGGAAGGCTTCGGCCGCAGCGCGGGTTGGCGCCTCGACGCCACCCCGACCGAACACCTGCCGCCCGCGCCCGTTGCAGGATGACGATGCCCACACCCGCTGCACGCTCCGCCGCGCCGGCCTGGCGCCGACCGCTGGTCGCGGTCGCCGCGCTCGCCGCGGTCGCGGCGATCGCCTTTGCCGGGTGGACCTGGTTCTCGGGGAGCGGATCGGCGCCCGCGTACCGGCTCGCGAAGGTCGAGCGCGGCGCGATCGCTTCGGTCGTCTCCGCGTCGGGCACGCTCCAGGCGGTGACGACCGTGCAGGTCGGCTCGCAGATCTCCGGGCAGATCGAGGAGATCCTCGTCGACTTCAACAGTTCCGTGAAGCGCGGCCAGCTCCTCGCGCGCATCGATCCCGAGTCGTTCGAGCTCAAGGTCCGTCAGGCGGCGGCCGATCTCGAGGCGGCGCGCACCGCGCAGTTGCAGCGCGAGAGCGACCTCGCGGCGCAGCGCTCGCAGGTGCTGCGCGCGCGCATCACCTACGAGGACGCGAAGACCGACCTCGCACGGAAGGATTCGCTCGTGCAGAAGGGTTTTATCTCGGGCGCCGACCTCGACAAGGCGCGCTTCACCGACCAAGGCGCGGCCGAGGCGGTGCGAACGACCGAGGCGCAGGTCAGGTCCGCCGAAGCGCAGGTCTCGAACGCCGCGGCGACCGTCAAGCAGCGCGAGGCCGCGCTCGCGTCGGCGAAGAACGACCTCGACAAGACGTCGATCACCGCGCCGGTCAACGGCGTCGTGATCTCGCGCCAGGTCGACGCCGGCCAGACGGTCGCCGCGAGCCTCAACACGCCCACGCTCTTCACGATCGCCGAGGACCTGTCGAAGATGCAGGTCGCCGTCGCGATCGACGAGACCGATATCGGCCGCATCCGACCCGACCAGCGCGTGACGTTCACCGTCGACGCGTACGCCGGACGCCAGTTCGAGGGCCGCGTCGACCAGATCCGCAAGGCGGCGACGACCGTGCAGAACGTCGTCACCTACACGGTGATCGTCGCGACGCCCAACGCGGACCTCCGGCTGGTCCCCGGCATGACCGCGAACGTGCGCATCGTCTCGGATAGCCGCGAGAACGTGCTGAAGGTCGCCAACGCCGCGCTGCGCTGGCGTCCGGCAGGCGCGAGCGCGGATCCGTTGGCGGCGACCGGCGCGCCCGCGGGAGGCAATGGCGCCGCCGACGCGCAGGCGCGGCGCCAGCGGCTCGTCGACGACCTCAAGCTCGACGCGGCGCAGTCGGCGCGCGTCGACGAGATCTTCGCCGAGCAGCGCACGCGCTTCGCCGAGCTGCGCGACCTCAACGATGCCGATCGCCGCCAGCGCGGCGAGCGCATGCGCGCCGAGGTGCGGCAGAAGATCAACGCGATCCTCAACGCCGACCAGCAGAAGCGCTACGCGGAGGTCGTCGCGAGCGAGACCGGGCGCTCGACCGCGGGCTCGGGACGCGTCTACACGCTGGTCGACGGCAAGCCCGCGGAAGTCGCGATGCGCACCGGGCTCACCGACGGCAACGCGACCGAGGTCGTCTCGGGGCCGCTCAAGGAAGGCGACGAAGTGATCGTCGGCACGCAGATCCCGAACGCGTCAGCACCGAAGGCCGGCGCCTCGCCGCGCCTGCCGTTCTAGCGCCTCGAGCCCCGCGATGACCGACACGCCGCTCATCCAGACGCGCGACCTCGTCAAGACCTACACGATGGGCGAGACCGAGGTGCACGCGCTCGCGGGCGTCACGCTCGAGGTCGGGCGCGGCGAGTTCGTCGCGGTGATGGGGCCGTCCGGGTCGGGCAAGTCGACGTTCATGAACGTGATCGGCTGCCTCGACGTCGCGACGTCGGGGGAATACCGTCTCGACGGCGAGGACACGGCGTCGCTCGACACGGACGCGCTCGCGTCGATCCGCAACCGCAAGATCGGCTTCGTGTTCCAGCAGTTCAACCTGCTGCCGCGCACGACCGCGCTCGACAACGTCGAGCTGCCGCTGCTCTACGCGGGGGTGCCCGCGCAGGAGCGTCATGCGCGCGCGCGGGAGAAGCTCGCGCAGGTGGGGCTCGCCGAGCGAGCCGACCACCATCCGTCGCAGCTTTCGGGTGGCCAGCAGCAGCGCGTCGCGATCGCGCGCGCGCTGGTCAACGAGCCGAAGCTGATTCTCGCCGACGAGCCGACCGGCGCGCTCGACACCGCCACCAGCGTCGAGGTGATGGCGCTGCTGCAGGCGCGACGGCATCACGATCGTGCTGGTGACGCACGAGCACGACATCGCCGAGTTCGCGTCGCGGGCGATCGCGTTCCGGGACGGGCACGTCGTCTCCGACCTGCGGCAGGCGCCTCGCGTCGCCAACGCCGCGAGCGCGCGACACCCGCCCTCGGACGATCCCCGTCGCGCGGAAGCGCCGCGCGGTCCGGAGCGGATCGCCACCGCCTGGCAACGACCGCGATGAGCTTCCTCGCGACGCTCAGGATCGCGCTCGCTGCGCTGCGCGTCAACAAGCTGCGCAGCGCGCTGACGATGCTCGGCATCATCATCGGCGTCGGAGCCGTGATCGCGATGACGGCGATCGGCGCCGGGGCGCAGGCGCGCGTCGAGGACCAGATCCGCAGCCTCGGCTCGAACCTCATCATCGTGCTGCCGGGCAACTTCACGTCGGGCGGCGTGCGCATGGGCTCGGGGTCGCAGATGACGCTCTCCGAGGACGACGCGGCGGTGCTGACGAAGGAGGTGCCGGAGATCGAAGCCGCGGCGCCGCAATTGCGAGGCGCGGGCCAGGTCGTGTTCGGCAACAGCAACTGGTCGACGCAGATCCTCGGCGTGACGCCCGACTACCAGGTGGCGCGTCAGTGGGAGATCGTGTCCGGCCGCGGCTTCACGCAACCCGACATCGACGGCGCCACGAAGGTCGTGCTGCTCGGGCAGACCGTCGCGCGCACGTTGTTCGGCGACACCGATCCGGTCGGCGAGTCGGTGCGTATCCGCAACGTGCCGCACGAGGTCATCGGGCTCCTCGACCGCAAGGGCCAGAGCATGGTCGGCCAGGACCAGGACGACATCGTGTTGATCCCGATCTCGACCGCGCGCAAGCGCGTGCTGGGCGGCCAGCAGGTGCGCAACCGCAACGTGTCGACGATCACCGTCAAGGTGCGCGAAGGGGCGGACGTCGGGCACGCCGAGCAGCTCATGCGCGACCTCCTGCGCCAGCGCCACCGGCTGCAGGCGAACCAGGAGGACGACTTCTTCGTGCGCAACCTCTCCGAGGTGCTCGCGGCGCAGGAGGCGAGCTCGCGCGTGCTGACGATCCTGCTCGCGGCGATCGCGTCGGTGTCGCTGCTCGTCGGGGGCATCGGCATCATGAACATCATGCTGGTGTCGGTGACCGAGCGCACGCGCGAGATCGGGCTGCGGATGGCCGTGGGGGCGCGCGGACGCGACATCCTTACGCAGTTCCTCGTCGAGGCGGTGACGCTGTCGCTGATCGGCGGCCTCATCGGCATCGTGCTGGGCGCGATCACGTCGGTCGCCGTCGGCGCATTCGCCGGCTGGCGCACCGAGATGGGCGCGGGCGCGGTGCTGCTCGCGTTCGGATTCGCCGCGGCGGTCGGCGTGTTTTTCGGCTTCTACCCGGCGCAGAAGGCGAGCCGGCTCGCGCCGATCGACGCGCTGCGTCACGAATGACGCCGCGCGCCGCGCCCGGCGCGCCTTGCTACTTCACGATGTCGAACAGCACGAAGTCGGTGCGACCGACGTTCGGTCCCGCGATCACCGCGCGATGGAGCGACGGCGCGTAGTAGCCGATCAGCGTGACGGTCGCGCCGGCGAGCGGGCAGGTTCCACCGCCGAACGTGACGCCGACGTTGTAGAGGTTCACGCTGCCGCGCGGCGCCGCCGTGCCGGCGAACGTGCAGCCGCTCGCCGTGCCTCCTGTCACGGCGCCGCCCGCCGCGATCGTCATCGTCGCGAGTTGCTGGCCGCCGACCGACGACAACGACCCCGTGTACGAGCCCGCGAGCGCCGCGAGCGTCGCCGGCTGGTCGTACGTGTCGTCGTAGTCGACCGTGAACGTCTCGGTGCCCGAAATCCCGGTCTCGCTGCCCGACATCGTGTCCTTCGGCACGTAGTCCGCCTGGACCGAGCCGGGACCGACCGCATGCGCGGCGAACGAGAAGTCCTTCGCATCGACCGAGGTGAACACGCCGTTCACCGACGTGCTCGAGCCCTGGATCGCGCCGGCGAACACGAACGGCTGCCCCGGGTGCGTGTAGATCGCCGCGAAGCTCGCGTCGTCGAGCACGACGACGACGAGCGTCCTTCCGGTGTTCGTCGTCCCGACCCAGAAGCCTTCCGCGGTCGTGCGCGTCTCGCCCGGCGGCGCGACGCAGATGGTGTTGGCGTCCTCCGCAACGAAGCCCTGCGCGATCATCTGCGCGCGGATCGCGAGGCTCGTCGTGTAGCGGTGGTTCGGCGCGCCCGTCTGCCCTTCGTTGTAGAGCCGGTAGAGCGGAATGCCCGCCGGGCATGCGCCCGACCCTTCCCGCAGCGCGGCCTTGAACGCGATCTTCTCGTATTGCCAGACCGGGTTCTGCTGGACGAACGCGCATTCGGCCGCGTCCGCCGTGTAGAAGTGCGAGCTCTTCGGCGCGAAGAAGGTGGTGAAGAAGCGGCAGACGTCGGCCAGCCCGGTGCCGGACGTCCACACGTTCCACGACTGCCCGGTGCGCGCCCAGCCGGCGAACGCGCCGCTGTCGAGGCCGGCGATCTCGTCGGCCTGCGCGGTGACGAAATAGTGGCCGAATCCGGCGTGGAAGTACTCGACGGCGACAACCTGCGGGCCCGGGACGACGTCCGCGCGGGCGCAAAGCGCAGCGGACGCGAAGAGCATTGCGACGACGACCTTGCGGATCATGGCCCGCTCCTTCCGTAAGGGACGCGCCATCCTGGCGCCTGGCGCGTCCGCGGCGCAACGACGAAGCCGTGACGCGAGGGTGACTTGCGCCGACGGACCCGTCCGACCGGGTCGTCCGGTCCGGGTGCCGCGGCCAATGGATCGCGACCGCGCACCGGTCAGCCGCGCGTCGCGTCGAGCGTCCGCAGCGCCTCGGCGTCCAGCTTCAGCCGGGCGGCGCCCATCAGCTCGTCGAGCTGCGAGACGGTGGTCGCGCTGGCGATCGGCGCGGTCACCCCCGGCTGCGCCATCAGCCATGCCAGCGACACCTGCGCCGGCGTCGCGCCCAGGCGATGCGCCACCGTTTCGAGCGCGCCCAGGATCGCCATGCCGCGGGCGTCGAGGTACTTCCTCACGCCCGTCCCGCGCGGGCTCTTGGCGAGGTCGGCCTCGGTGCGGTACTTGCCGGTCAGGAATCCCGCCGCGAGCGAATAGTAGGTGATGACGCCGATGCCTTCGCGCACGCAGAGGTCCTGCAAGGGACCTTCGAATCCGTCGCGCTCGACGAGATTGTAGTGCGGTTGCAGCGTCTCGTAGCGCGGCAGGCTTCGCGCGTTGCTTGCGGCGAGAGCCTCGGCGAGACGCTTCGCGTCGAGGTTGGACGCGCCGATCGACTTCACCTTGCCTTGCCTCAGCAGGCGGTCATACGCCTCGAGCGTCTCGTCGAGCGGTGTATCGGGATCGTCCCAATGCGACTGGTAAAGGTCGATGCGCTCGACGCGCAGGCGGCGCAGCGAGTTCTCCGCTTCGGCGAGGATGTGGTCGCGCCGCAGGCATTTGCGACCCAGCCCCATGTCGGAGCCGACCTTCGTCGCGATCACGACGTCGTCGTGGCGGCCGCGCCGCGCGATCCAGTTCCCGATCACGGTTTCCGATTCGCCGCCCTGGTGCCCCGGCACCCAGCGCGAATACGAATTGGCGGTGTCGATGAGCGAGAAGCCGCCGGCCACGAACGCGTCGAGCACGCCGAACGACGTGCGCTCGTCGGCCGTCCATCCGAACACGTTGCCGCCCAGCGCCAGCGGCGCCACCTCGAATCCCGTACGTCCCAGGGTTCGCTTGTCCATCGGCCATTCTAACGGGCGCGCCGCACGAAGGAAAACGGCCGCGCATGGCGCGGCCGTTCCTGCTGCGCGTGACGAGCGGGGCTACTTGCCGTCGCGGTCCGAGTCGCCGGGCATCGCGCGCTCGATCGTGTCGGACAGCCGCTGCCACGAGTCTTTCGCGGCGAACCGCGCGTCGTCCCACGAAAGGTCCGAGTCGCCGCGCCGGTGGTCCCACTGCGAGCGGAGCTGCGGTTCGACTTCCTCGAACGGCGCGCCCGCGAACTGCGGATAGGTCTCCCAGCCGTAGCGATACGCGGGGCCGTAGTCGTCGAACGTGCCGTCGGCCGCGTAGTCGCGACTCGAGAAGTTCTCTCGCCAGTACGCTTCCTCGACCGTCGGGTCGATCATCTCGGCGACGCCCTTCCCGGCCAGCCCGCCGACGATCGCGCCGACCGCCGCGCCCGCCAGCATCCCCGCCGGCCCGCCCACGGCGCCGACCGCGGCGCCCGTGGCCGCGCCACCTGCCGCACCGATGCCAGTCCCCACGGGATGGGCGCCCGGGGCACCTGTGATCGGGTCGCGGTTCGCATGGCCTTCGCGCGGGTAGTCCTTGCTCATGTTGGTCATCTTCGTTCTCCTCGTTGAATGGACCGCTCCGATCGGTGCGGCGCGGACGACCAAGTTTCGTCCATCGCAGCGATTCGAAATATCGGTGCGCGTGCCGAGTGCGCGTAGGCAGCATCCGACAGCCGCACGGCGGAACGGAGGAACCGGTGAGCCGGGACGAGGATCGAGCGCTGCGCGCGGACGTGCACCCGCGAAAGGCAAGGTCGCCCTCGCCGCCCACGCCTCGTTCGTCGCTCTCGCGGCTCGGCCGCTCGCCCGCTCGGCCAAACGGCGTAGGCTGGTGGACGAGGCCCGCTTCGCGTCTCTCGCATGAAGGTCGCGCGGCAACGCCCTGACGCGGAACGCCGTTCGCGCGCGGGCACCGCGCGGAATGCGCGTGCCCCCCCCTGTCAACACTGACAGGTGCGCTCGGCGCGCCGTTGGTCCTACAGTCGCATCGCGACCCGCACGGGCGCTTCCACCGGGAGACCGCGATGAAACTGCTCGTCGTCGACGACCATCCGCTGATTCTCGAGGCGCTCGAGCGCTATGTCGCGAGCGCCGAGCCGCACTGGACGCTCCTCACCGCGGAAACCCGGGACGACGCGCTTCGCGTGCTCGCGCTGCATCCCGACTGCGACGCGCTGATCCTCGACCTCGCGCTTCCCGGCACACGCGGGCTCGCCTTCCTCGTCGAGCTTCGACGCGACCGGCCGCGCCTTCCGATCGTCGTGCTGTCGGCGACGCACGATCGCGCCACGATCGACGGGGCGCTCGCGGCGGGCGCGCGCGGCTACGTCGCCAAGCGCGCCGACGCCTCCGAGGTCGTCGGGGCGGTGAAGTCCGCGTTGCGGGGCGGACGGCCGATTGCGAGCGCATCCGATCCGCGCTC
>JBDTNO010000010.1:0-34170 GCA_039933715.1 Betaproteobacteria bacterium | reverse complement strand
ATGTTTCCGCCGCCTGCGTCGAGATTGACGCTGTCCTTGTACCGGATGCTGTAGGCCCTGGTGTCGTACGCCACGTCGACGACGGCCACGTGCGTGCGAAGCTCGAGGCGTCCCGCGACGAGACCGGGTCGCACCGGCGTCATCTGCCACCCGAGGGTGTTGCCGGCGCGAACGATCGCGGTCTGCACGTCCTGCATCGTCGCGGGCCTGGCCGCGGTGACGACCGGCGCGTCGTTCACGTTGAGGACCGGGCGGATCGTGCACCCCGCCAGGAACGCGGCCGCAGCGATGGCGATCGTGAAGCGCAGGTTCATCGCGTTTCTCCCAGGGGACAGAGGCTTTCCCTCTCGACGAAGCGGCTACCAGCATAGCATGGCGACCCCCCGAAACCGGCGCGCGACGCGTCGCGTCGCGAGCGTCCGCCGTGCGACGCACGTTCGCGGGGGGCGCGAACCGATGGGGGCGTCGACGACGTGTAGGACGGCCCGGAACGCGACGGCGCGCTTCGCGTCGCGCGGCGTCCGCTCAGCTGCGCGGCGGCTCGGCGGCGGGCTTCGGAACGACGGCCGGCGCAGGCGCCACGGCGGGCGCGCCGCGCGGCGCCGCGGCGAGTTGCCCGTACACGACGCGCGCGATGCCGAGCATCCGCTGGCGATCGAACGGGCCCGAGAGGGCGTACGCGCACTCGTCGTCGGTCCAGTGGAACACGCTGACGCCGTCCTCGTGCACGTAGCGGAACGCGGTTTCGCCGGACTCGGTCGCCCGGTCCTTCACGAGGCGCCACTGCAGCGTCACGCGTTGCTTGTCGGCGTTCTCGTACATGACGAGCCCGGTGGGCTTCTCGTTGCCGGCGACGAGCCGCCCGCCGACGAGCGTGTATCCGAGCGGGCCGAGGTCGGGAATGTGCGCTTGCGTGCCCATGCGGCGCGTGAGCCAGCGCGCGAGGCTCGCCTCCTCGTTCGCCCACACCTCGACCGGTCGGCGCTGGTCGGCGGCATAGAGCACGTGCGTGAACGCGGCCTGCCGCGCGAACGACGTCGGCGTGCCCGATTGCTCGAGCATCGCGTCGCGTCCGAACCAGCCGATCGCGACGCCCAGGATCAGTGTCGCCGCGGCGGCGAACGCGGGCCATCCGCGCAGGAGGATGCCGTGCCGCGCGGGTCCGCGAGCCGCGGAGACGAGCCGCGGCGGCACGCTCTCGGCGAGCCACGGGTCGAACGCATCGCGGAGATTCGCGCTGAGCTCGCGGATCGCCGCGACGCGCGCGCCGAGCGAAGGATCGCGCGCGAGCGCCTGCTCGACCGCGTCGCGCCGCTCGCCCGCGAGCTGCCCGTCCGCGAACGCGTGCAGGTCGTCGTCGGTGATGGGAACCGGATTCATCGTTTCACGTTCTCGGGTGCCCGCCTCATTTCACGCGTTTCAGCGCGGCGGGCCGCTCGTCGGCCATGCGCCGCAATTTCTCGCGCGCCCGCGACAGCCGCGACATCACGGTGCCGACCGGCACCGCGAGCGTCATCGCGATCTCCTCGTACTTCATCTCCTCGACCGCCGCGAGAAGCAGCGTTTCGCGCTGCTCGACCGGGAGCCGTTCCACGTGCCGGAGGAGCTCGTTCAGCTCGACGCGCGTGAACTGTTGCGGCGGCACCGACACCTGCCATGCGCTGCGGCTCAACTCGGTGTCCGCGTCGAGCGAAACGTTCGCGGCCTCGCGCTTCGCGCTGTTTCGCTGGTTCACGAACACGTTGTGCATGATCGTGAACATCCAGGCGCGCAGATCCGTTCCCGGCTGCCAGAGCCTGCGCTTCTCCCATGCGCGCGCCAGCGTTTCCTGCACCAGGTCGTCGGCGCGCGCCGCGTCGCCCGCCAGCACGCGCGCGTAGCGCCGCAGCCGCGGGATCGCGGCGACGAGTTCCGGTTGCGGCAGCGGCGCGTCGACCAAGGGTGAGAAAGGCGCGGGCCAGGGGGAGAGGGACGATTGGCCCGCGCCGCCCGTGGCGCGAACGCCACGAGCATAGACCGGAAGCTCAGGGCTTCGCTACCCGCCACAGGTTGTTGACGCCGTCGCCGGTGCGATCGCCGGCCTTCGCGTCCTTCGTCCAAGTGTAGAGCGGCTTGCCGAGGTACGCCCACTGCTTGCCGCCGTCCTCGCGCGCGACGACCTGCCACGCCGCCGACGATTCGGCGCCGCCTGCGGCCATGAAGGGCGGCCAGCTCGCCGCGCAGGGGCCGTTGCAGGTGGATTTGCCGCTGCCGGAGACATCGCGGTCGAACGTGTAGAGCGTCATCCCGGCGCCGTTCACGAGCGCGCCGTCGACTTTCCGCGCCGGGTCGGCCGGGGACATCGTGGCGCAGCCGGCGAAGGTCGCCGCGATGGCGGTGAATGCGATACTGGCAAGGCGGTGGTTCATTGGAGTTCTCCCCTGTGAAATCGAGCGCAGCGAGGGCAAGAACAGCGTCCGGGACCTGGTTATTCCCCCGGGGCGGGCGCGAGGAGCCACGGCGCGGACCCCGCGAATCCCCTCGGCCGCGACGGGTGATGCGCCGCGCGTGCGTGCTGCTGGGCGCGATCCTCTGCGCCGGGACGGCCGCCGCGGAGGGTCCGCGCGTCGTCGACGTGCCGACGCGGCCGGGCGTCACGCAACGCTTCCTCTACGTGCCGGCGGCCGATGCGAAAGCCGCGGCGATCCTGTTCGCCGGCGGGCATGGCGGCCTCGCGATCGACGCGTCCGGTGCATTCGCATGGGGCGCCGGCAACTTCCTCGTGCGGTCGCGCGCGCTCTTCGCCGAACGCGGCGTATCGGTCGCCGTGATCGACGCGCCGTCGGACCGGCAGGCGCAACCATGGCTCGGGGGCTTTCGCCAGACGCCCGAGCACGCGGCCGACGTGCGCGCGGTCGTCGCGTGGCTGCGCAACGAGATCAAGCGTCCGGTGTGGCTGGTCGGGACGAGCCGCGGCACGCAGTCGGCCGCGGCGACGGCGCTCGCGGGCGTGGGCGCGGACGGACTCGTGCTGACGTCGACGATCCTCGTCGATCCGCGCGGGCGACCGGTCCTCGGCATGCCGGTCGAGCGGCTCGCGATCCCGGTGCTGGTCGTACACCACAAGGATGACGGGTGCGCGGTTACGCCGTACGCGCAAACGTCGGCGCTCGTCGCGAGACTCACCGGCGCGACGCGGAAATCGCTGGTAACGCTCGAAGGCGGCAAGGACACCGGCGACCCGTGCGAGGCGTTCGCGCACCACGGCTTTCCGGGGCTCGAGCGCGACGTCGTCGACGCGATCGTCGCGTTCATGCTGGCGAAGTGACGCCCGGGAAGGTCGGCTACGCCCTCGGGCGAAGCGCACCGCGAGAGGCAGCCGCGCTTCCGCTTTTCTACACGAGGAACAGCGTCGCGAGCCCGAGGAAGATGAAGAACCCGCCGGAATCGGTGACCGCGGTGATCAGCACCGACGAGCCGACCGCGGGATCGCGACCGACACGGAGCATCGTCATCGGGATCAGCACGCCCATCAGCGCGGCGAGCAACAGGTTCAGCGTCATCGCGAAGATCATCACGAGGCCGAGCTTGACGTCGCGGTAGAGCATCATCGCGATCACGCCCATCGCGCCGCCCCAGACGAGGCCGTTCAGCAGCGCGACCAGCAGCTCCTTGCGGATCAGCTTGTCGGCGTGCTCGCGCGTGACCTGCCCGAGCGCGACGGCCCGCACGATCATCGTGATCGTCTGGTTGCCCGAGTTGCCGCCGATGCCCGCGACGATCGGCATCAGCGCGGCGAGCGCGACGAGCTTCGCGATCGAACCTTCGAACACGCCGATCACGCGTGACGCGAAGAACGCGGTCAGCAGGTTCACGGCGAGCCAGGTCCAGCGGTTCTGGAACGACTTCCAGACCGACGCGAAGACGTCCTCCTCCTCGCGCAAGCCGGCCTGCGCGAGCACATCCTCCTCACCGCGCTGGCGGACGAAGTCGAGCACGTCGTCGACGGTCACGCGCCCGACGAGCCGGTCGTTGGTGTCGACGACCGGCGCCGAGACGAGGTCGTAGCGCTCGAACGCCTTCGCGGCGACCTCGGCGTTCTCGTGCTGCTGCAGCTTGACGGCGACCGGGCCCATCACCTCGCCGACCGTGCGCTGCGGATCGTTGACTATGAGCTTGGCGATCGGCAGCGCGCCCACGAGCATCTCGTCGCCGTCGACGACGAACACCTGGTCGGTCTGCGAGGGCAGCTCGTCGAAGCGGCGGAGATGCTGCAGCACGACTTCGAGCGTGACGTCCGGGCGCACCGGGATGTGCTCGAAGTCCATCAACGCGCCGACCATGTCCTCCTCGAACGACATCGCGGCGCGCAGCTGCTCGCGCTCCTCCACCGGGAGGCCCTCGAAGACGTCGTCCATCACCTCCTGCGGGAGGTCCTCGGCGATGTCGGCGAGCTCGTCGGCTTCCAGCGTCTCGGCCGCGGCGACCAGCTCGTCGGTGTCCATCGACGAGATCAGCGACTCGCGCACCGCGTCGCTGACCTCGATCAGGATCTCGCCGTCGCGCTCGGCCTTGACGAGGTCCCACACGTAGAGCCGCTCGTCGAGCGGCAGCGCCTCGAGGATGTACGCGATGTCGGCCGGGTGCAGCCGGTCGAGCCGCTGCCGGAGCGCCGCGCGGTTCTGCCGCGTGACGAGGCTTTCGACGAGGCCGGCGCGCTCGCTGTCGGCGGCGTGCGCCGCCTGCTCGTGCACCAGCCCTTCGACGAGCCGGTTCTTGCGGATCAGCGCGGTGATTTCGGCGAGCGCATCCTCGACGCGCACGCGCGCCCCGCCACGGTGGGCCGGTGTCTTGTCGGCGATCTCGGGCATCGGGGTGGCGGTTGCAAGGGCGTTCGCGACGGCGGAGGGGCGCCGGAATTCTACGCGCGCGAGAACCGCGACGCGAGGATCGCGAAAGCCCCGGTCGACGTTTCCCGGCTCCCGGGGCGGGTCGCGACCCCCGATGAAGCGGAGCCGGTGCGCACCGGCTCCGCTGCGCGGGACTACTCTTCGCGCAACTTGCGGATCGTGACCTTGCCCACCGGCACCGCGTTGCCGTCGCGCACGAACATCGGCGCGCGGTTGAGAGACGTCGCGACGAACGGCTCGACGGCGATCCTCGCTGCCTGGTAGGTCGTCGCGTGGTTGGTGCCCGAGTCCCACGCGTACAGGGCCATCGACTCGCCATCGATCCAGCGTCCGTCACGCTTCAGCGCGACCGACGAGACGCCGGTGAACCAGTCCGGCGACGGCGCGAGCATCTGCGCGAGCGACACCATCGGATGCGCGTCGTCGGCCTTGAACTCCGCCTTCGACTCGCCGCCGACGATGCGCACCGGCGCCAGCATGAACACGCTGCCCACCGCGCCCTTGTCCTGCGCGCCGGCGATTTCCATGTCGAACGGCGAGGTCTTGCCCTTCTGCGAAAGCGTCTCGAGGCCCGGAGTCGCGATGCCGCCTTCCGCGAACATCCGGTACCCGGGCGCGTGGGCGGCGCCGATGCCGGGCGAGAAGTGCGCGATGTCGCCGGGGTAATCCCTCGGATGCGTCGCGTCGGACCACGTGCGCTCGACGCGCACTTCGTAGACGGCGACGCCGGCGGCGAGCGCCTGCGAAGCCGCGAGCCCGAGGGCCGCGGTGAGGGCGCGCTTGGTGGTGCGATGCATGACGATCCTCCTTGGGGACGGTGGGCGATGCCAGCGTCAGTCGCGGCGAGGACCGGCGACTTACATTCCTTGGTGATGTCCCGGAACCTCGAGCCCGAACGGCGTCGCTGTAAGGAAACGCGCGGTCGAGCGACGCGTCAGGGAATCTCGGCGGACGGCATGCGCGCGAGGATCGTCGACACGCGGCCGTCGAGATACTCGGAGCCCGGATTGCGCTCGAAGCGTCGGGGCGACGGGATCATCGAGGCCAGCCGCGCCGCCGCGTCGGCGGACAGGCTCGACGCGGGCGCGTTGTAGTAACGCCGCGCCGCCGCCTCGGCGCCGAACACGCCGTTGCCCCACTCGATCACGTTGAGATACAGCTCGAGGATGCGCTGCTTCGGCAGCAACGCCTCGATCATCGCGGCGATGATCGCCTCCTGGCCCTTGCGCAGGTAGCTCTTCGACGGCGACAGGAACAGGTTCTTCGCGAGCTGCTGCGTGATCGTCGACCCGCCCGCGACGACGCGGCCCTTCTTCGCGTTCTTCTCGCGCGCCTTCGCGATGCCTTCCCAGTCGAAGCCCTCGTGCTCGAGGAACTTGGCGTCCTCGGCGGCGATCACCGCACGCTTCAGGTTGCTCGAGATGCGCGCGTACGGCACCCACTGGTAGCGGATCGTCGCATTCGGGTTCTTCTCGCGCAGCTCGTCGAGGCGCTGCGCCATGAACGCGGTCTCGCGCGGCGGCTGCCAGCGGTACCAGAGAACCTGGGCGGCGAAAACCAGCTGGACGAGCACGAACAGCGCGGCCAGCGCGACGAACGCGCGCAGCACCCAGCGGCCGATCGACGCCTTCGTCATCGCGCGACCCGGGCGCCCGGCCGCAGCAGCGCGAACACCGGACCGGTCTCCGGGCGCACGCCGCGCCACAGCGCGAAGCTCTCGGCCGCCTGCTCGACGAGCATGCCGAGGCCGTCGCAGGCGCGCGCGGCGCCGTGCTCGCGCGCCCAGCGCATGAACGGCGTCGCTGCGTCCGAGTAGTTGAGGTCGTAGGCGAACGCCCCGGTCGCGACCAAGGAGCCGTCGAACGGAAACGCGTCGACGGCGGCGTCGCCGATGCCGAGCGACGTCGCGTTGATCACCACCGCATGGCCCCGCCCCTTGAACGCGTCCGGCGCGACCGCCGCGACGCGCCCGAAGCGCGAGAATTGCGCGGCGATCTCCTCGGCCTTCGCCATCGTGCGATTACTGACCGTGATCGACGCCGCTCCGGCGTCGAAGAGCGGCTTCACGATGCCCCGCACTGCGCCGCCCGCGCCGAGGATCGCGATCGCGCGGCCGCGCACGTCGACGCCGAGGTTCGCGACGAGGTCGCGCACGAGCCCGACTCCATCGGTGTTGTCCGCATGCCACGCGTCACCGCGGCGGACCAGCGTATTCACCGCGACCGCGAGCTTCGCGCGCTCGGTCGTCGCGGCCGCGACGTCGAACGCGTCTCGCTTGAACGGGGTCGTGACGTTGAGCCCCCTGCCGCCGCCGGCCGCGAACCGCGCGACCGCGGCGCGAAAGCCGTCGAGCGGCGCCAGCAGCCGCTCGTACACGATGTCCTGGCCGGTCGATCGCGCGAACGCCGCGTGGATGCCGGGCGACTTCGAATGGGCGATCGGGTTGCCGATGACGGCGTACCGGTCAGGCATCAGGCACCGAGGATCAGGGATCGGGGATCAGGGAAGCAGGCCGGTGCGCAGCCCGGGGCGGCGCATCGCGCGTCGTCGCGAGCGTGCGGTCGACGCGCGGGGACCCGCGGGGCGCAGTCACGCATTATCGCGCAGCTTCGCGCGACCGCGATTCCGGTGATCCCCGGGAACGACGGCGCTCGATGCGCCGCCGCGGGAATCGCCAGGCGCACGATCCCCGATCCCTGGTTACTTCGAGACCAGCTCGTCCGCCTTCGTGAACGTCCACGTCCGCGTGATGTGCAGGATGTCGGTGTCGCGGCGGACGTCGGGCGAGAACGCGGCGTAGGGCGCCCCCATCTCGACGATGTGGACCGCGGCCGCGTCGAGGATCCGCTGGCCGGAGCTGCGGTTGACGACGATCTCCTCGATCGATCCGTCGAAGCGGATCGAAACGGTGATGATGAGGCTGCCGTAGAGCTTGCGCTGCCGCGCCGCCTCCGGGTAGTTGAGGTTGCCGACGCGCTCGACCTTGAGTCGCCAGTCCTCGACGTAGCGCGCGAACCGGTATTCCTCGGCGCGCGCGCCGACGAAGCGCCGCTTCGGCCGCTTCTGGTAGGCGTCCATGTCCTTCGCGATCTGCGCCTCGAGGCGCATCGCCTCCAGCGTGCGCTGCATCAGCTCGTTCGCCGTCGGCGAATCGGTGCGCTCGGCGTTGTCGGTCGGCCGCGGCTGCACCGACAGCGCGGGTCCGCTGCGCAGCTGCGTGAGCAATTCCTGCGTCTGGCGCTCGAGCGTCTGAACGCGCTCGGTCGCGAGCGCGATGTCCTCGCGCGGGCTGTCCTTCGGCAACACCGGCAGCGGCGACTTCGCGCGGCGGTCGGCGTCGGTGTTGCCGCCGCCGTCGAGATTCGCCTGCGCGAGGATCTCCGCCTTCTGCGGCTTGTCCCTGGTCTTCGCGTTGACGAGCGCGATCTCGAGCGGCGGCCCGCGGTCGAACAGGCGCTTGATGTCCGGCTGCACGAAATGGATCGACAGCACGGTCGCGTGGACGACCACCGAGATGCCGGCGGCCCAGGCGAGCAACGCGACGCTGCGGGGCGCCACCAGCGCCTCCGGCGGAATGCGCGCCGGCGGGAGCGCGCCCGCCGGATGCAGGCGCGCGCGGGAAGGCGTGGCGAGCGGCGCGAATCCCTCCGGCCCCGTCGAAGCGATCGACGTGAGCGGCCGCACGACCGCGCGCGCTGCGCGCACGCCGCCCGGGGCCGGTCGCGGGGTCGACGTGCCGGTCGCGCGTCCTGCGACCGGGACTTCCTTCGGTGGAGCCGGCGCCTCGGACAGCGGGGCCGCAGCGAGGACGCGCTTCGGCAACGGGCGCGGTCCGGTCGCGGACGGCGCGCGCGATCCGGAGTGGGTGACGGCACGGGGTCCCGTCAGCGCCGCAGGGTGTGCCGCCTTCGAGGTCGCGGGCGCGCGAGGCTCCGCCGCCCTGCTCACGCGCCTGGGTGCGCGTGGCGGGGCAGCCGGGTCGTCGGGCTTCGCGTCGGCGTCGGGCGGGGGCGGCGGGACCGGGGTGAGCTTGCGGGGCACCGGATCGGGGTCGGGTCCAGGAGACCCATTGTAGGCAAGGATGCCGCTAGACAGCAGCTTCCGTGCCCGCCAACGCCCGCTCGACCGGCCCGGCGTAGCGCGCTTCCAACACCGCCTCGAGGAGGTCGACACGCAGCACCTGCACGCGGACCGGCGTGCCCTGCGCGAGCGGCGGCAGGTCGGCGAGGCGTACGCGCAGCGGGATCGCGTCGAGACGCACCACGCCTTCGCGATCGACGGTGCCCAGCGCTTCCTCGACGCCTTCCTGCACGAGCCAGCGCAGGCACCAGTAGTGCTCGATGCGCTCCTGGAACTCCGCGTACTGCGAGTAGGTCGCCTCGAAATCGGTCAGCGCCGCGACGAGCTCGGCGTCGTTCGGCGCGTACGCGGGACGCTCGCCCGCGACGACGGCGAGGAGCTGGCGCTGGTTGACGAGGTCCGCATAGCGGCGGAGCGGCGAGCTCGCCCACAGGTAATGCGTGAGGCCGAGCCCCTGGTGCTCGCCCGGGCGCGTGCTCATCTTGACCTTGCCGCCCGACTGCACGCGGTAGAGGCCGGCGGCGCCGGCCTTCGCGAGCCATTCGCCCCAGGTCGCGTTCACGCGGATCATCAGCTCGGCCACGAGCTTGTCGAGCGGCGAGCCGCGCAGCCGCGGCACGATGCGTACCCGCCCCGGCTCGGGAACGACGCTCGTCGCCTTCCAGTCGACGTCGAAGCTGAAGTCGACGCGCGAGATGTCGGCCTTGCCTCGCGCGGCCGAGAAGTGGCGCGCGAGCTTCCACAGCACGCGCATCTCGGCGGTCCACGGCGGGTCGGACGGCGACGGCAGCTCGTGCGCGAACGCCTCGCCGATCGCGTGGAGCGCGAGGTTCGCGACGACCGTCACGCGCTCGACGACCGTGCGCTCGCCGACCGGAATCCCGTGCTCGTCGAGCTCGATGTAGAGCGACAGCGTGGGACGAGGCTCGCCCGCCACGAGCGAAAAGGCCGACACGACGTCGTCCGGCAGCATCGTGATCTTGCGGCCGGGCATGTACACGGTCGACAGGCGCGCGCGCGCGACGGCGTCGTGCGGGCTGCCGTGCGCGATCGAAAGCGCCGGCGCGGCGATGTGGATGCCGACCGACGTGCGGCCTCCGGGCAGCTCGCGCACCGAGAACGCGTCGTCGATCTCGGTCGTGGTCGCGTCGTCGATCGAGAACGCGCGCACGCCGGCGGCGAGGGGCAGCCCGGGCAGGTCGGGCAACGGCGGCAGCGCCGGGAACGCCGTGCCGCGCGGGAACGCCTGCGCGAGGAACGCCTCGTAGTGGTAGTCGTGCGTCGACGGGATCGCGCCGCAGGCGGCGAGCAGGGCCACCGGATGCATGCGCTCGGCCTCGCACGCGGCGGCGAGCGCCTTCCACTCGAGCGCGTTCTTGTCGGGCCGGTAGAGCAGCATCGCGCGCTTCGCCGCCATCTCCGGCGGGAAATCTCGGCGGCGCAGCGCGTCCGACCAGGCGGCGATCTGCACCGCCTCGCGCTTCCTGCGCTCGACCGACGCGAGCGCCGCGGCGAGCGCGTCGGGCGGCGCCTTCCGGAAGCGGCCCTTGCCGCGCTTGTAGAAATACATCGGCGCGGCGAGCAGGAGCTGGAGCACCGCGGCCTGCTCGGGCGCGCTCGCGTTCGCGCCGTAGTAGTCGCGAGCGAGCGCGTCGAACGCGAACTCGCCGTCGGCCGAAACGTCCCACAGGAACTGCGGATCGAGCGCGGTCGCGAGCGCCGCCGACTGCACGAGCGTCTCGCCCGGTCCCGGAGAGGCGAAGCGCAGCAGGACGTTCGCGACCTTCACCTTGATGCGGCGCCCGGTCGACACCTCGACCTGCAGCGACGTGTCCTGGTCGGCGAGCACGGCGCCGGCCTTGAGCTGGCCGTCGTCCTCGAACAGCACGTTCATGGCGGGATCGGGAAGGGGATCGGGGATCGATGCCCGGAGAGGCGTTCGCCGATGCGGCGCGCGATGACGGCGCCGCAGGCATACCGGGCAACTCGTAATTATAGCGGGCAGGGCTCCCCTCCTTCGGCGGATTTGCGATCGCCGCCCCGTTTCCGGCATAGTCGCGCGTTCGACATCGCCTTGGGAGCACCACGATGAACCACCGCCGACTGGGCCGCAGCGGGCTCGAGGTCTCGACGCTGACGCTCGGCACGATGATGTTCGGCGACCGCACCGACGAGGCCGCGTCGCGCGAGATCGTCGCGCACGCGCGCGGCGCCGGCGTCAACTTCATCGACACGGCCGACGTCTACGCGAAAGGCGAGTCCGAGCGCATCACCGGCCGGGCGATCCGCGAGCATCGCGACCACTGGGTGCTCGCGACCAAGGTCGGCAACCGGATGGCGGACGAGCGCAACAACGGCGGGTCGTCCCGCGCGTGGATCCTGCGCGCCTGCGACGCGAGCCTCGCGCGCCTATCCACCGACCGCATCGACGTCTACTACCTGCACAAGGACGATCCGACGACGCCGCTCGACGAGTCGGTCGGCGCGATCGGCGACCTGATCCGCGCGGGGAAGGTCCGGTACTTCGGCGTGTCGAACTTCCGCGGCTGGCGCATCGCCGAGGTGATGCGCGTCTGCGAGCGCCTGGGGGTGCCGCAGCCGATCGTCTGCCAGCCGTATTACAACCTGCTCAACCGGATGCCCGAGGTCGAGGTCCTGCCGGCGTGCGACCACTACGGCATCGGCGTCGCGCCGTATTCTCCGATCGCGCGCGGCGTGCTCACCGGCAAGTACGCGCCCGGCGGCGCGCTGCCCGCCGATTCGCGCGGCGCGCGCAAGGACCGGCGGTTGATGGAGACCGAGTTCCGCGACGAATCGTTCGCGATCGCGCAAAAGCTGAAGGCGCATGCCGAGTCGACCGGCCGGACGGCGACGCAATTCGCGCTCGCGTGGATGTGGGCGAATCCGATCGTCACGAGCGTCATCGCCGGCCCGCGCACGCTCGACCAGTGGAAGGACTATGCGGGCGCCATCGGCACCCCGTGGTCCGACGACGACGAAGCGCTCGTCGACTCGCTCGTGCGCCCGGGACATCCGTCGTCGCCCGGCTACACCGACCCGCAGTACCCGTTCTACGGCCGCACGCGGCTCGCCTAGCCGGTCCCGAACCAGGTTCCGAATCCGGTTCGGGACGGGGATGTTTCCGCCGAATCGCCGAGGGTCCTGCCGATCGTCGCCGGCCGCGATATAGTCGCGCTCGCCGCGACGGCCTTCCGGGCCGGTCCGCGTCCCGATGACCGACGACGCCACCGCATTTCCCTACACGTTCGGGATCGAGGAGGAATTCTTCCTCGCGCACCCGAAGTCGCGCTCGCTCTCGACCAGCGTGCCGCGATCGTTCCAGCATGCGTGCCGGCGCCGCTTCGGCGCCGCGGTCGCGCCGGAGCTCCTGCACTCGCAGATCGAACTGGTCTCGCCGGTGTTCGAGCGCTGCGACCACGCGTACGACGAAATGCTGCGACTGCGCCGCGGCGTCGCCGAGATCGCGGTCGAGAAGAACCTGCGGCTCGTGTCGGTCGGCACGCACCCGATCGCGTCGTGGCGCGAGCAGGTCGAGACGCCGCGCAACCGCTACCGCGGCCTGATGGAGGACTTCCAGATCGTCGCGCGGCGCAACGTGCTGTGCGGCCTCCACATCCACGTCGCGGTGCCTCCTGGCGTCGATCGCGTGGCGCTGATGAACCGCGCGATGTCGTGGCTGCCGGCGTTCCTCGCGCTGTCGACCTCCTCGCCGTTCTGGAACCGCAACGCCACCGGCCTCCTGTCGTACCGGCAGGCCGCGTACGACGAATGGCCGCGCACCGGCATCCCCGATCACTTCGCCGACGAGGCCGAGTACGCGCGGTTCGTCGAACTGCTCGTCGCAGGCGGCGCCGCGCGCGATTCGTCGTACCTGTGGTGGGCGATCCGCCCCGCGGCCCGCTATCCGACGCTCGAGCTTCGCATCTGCGACGCCTGCACGCGCGTCGCCGACACGATCGCGATCGCCTCGCTCTACCGCTGCCTGCTGCGCCTCCTCATCCGTCGACCCGAGATCGGGCCCTCCCGGACGCCGTTCACGCGTCGGCTGATCGACGAGAACCGCTGGCGCGCCAAGCGCTCGGGGCTCGACGCGGAGTTCCTCTCCCTCGACGGCGCGCCGGTCACGCCCTGCCGCGCCGTCGTCGACCGCCTCGTCGACGATGTCGCCGAGGATGCGCAGGCGCTCGGCGGCGACGCGCCGCTCGCGCGCATCCGCGCGCTGATGGCCGAAGGCACGAGCGCGCATGCGCAGCTCGCGATCTACCGAGGGCGGCGCGCGAAAGGCGACACGCCGTTCGAGGCGCTCCAGTTCGTCGTCGACTGGCTCGTCGCGACGACTGTCACCGAGCTGCCTTCGGTCGAGGTCGAGCCCTCGCGCGCGCCCCAAGCGCAGCCAGCCGCTCCGGCCGAACCCGAGCCCGCCTGAGCGCGCGCTAGCCGCGCGAGACCGGCGCGCGCGCCGTCGCGTCGGCCACCAGGCGGTAGCCGGGCAACGGCGCGACCACCTTCGCGACGGTCGGCGAGGCGATCAGCCGCCGGAACGTCCGGATGCGCGGATCGCGAAGGTCGCGACGGCGGCACGCGAACGCGTAGCGCTCATCGGCGAGCGGCACGAACGCGAGCCCGAGCTGCGCGGCCGCAGCCCGGATGCCGAAACCGACATCGGCCTCGCCGGCTGCCACCGTCGCGGCGACGGCCGCGTGCGTGAACTCCTCGCGCGTCCAGCCGACGATCGCCTCGGGCGCGACGCGCTCGCGCTTCAGCAACCGCTCGAGCGCGAGCCTCGTGCCCGACCCCGGTTGCCGGTTGACGAACCGCAGGCGACGCGCGGCGACGTCCGCGAGCGTTCGCACCTGCGCCGGATTGCCGCGCGGAAGGATCAGCCCCTGCGTGCGCAGGACGAACGGGAGCACCGCGTCGCGCGCCGGATCGAGGCGCGCGAGCAGCGGGTCGGTCGTCGCGACCGACTCGCCGCCCGCGGCCAGCGAAAAGTGGAAGCCAGCGAGATCGGCGCGCTCGTCGAGATAGAGCGCGATCGCGTCCTCGCTCCCGTGGAACGCGATCGCGATCCCATGGCGCCGCAGCCATGCGTCGCGCAGCTCCGCGAGCACGAGGTCGTGGCTCGCCGCCACGACCAGCCCGGGTCGCGCGCCCGCCGCATGGACGCGCGCGAGCGGAACGTCGAGGCTCTCGCGACGAGCCTCGACCAGCCGCTTCGCTTCGCCGCGCGCGGCGAGCAGCCGCTCGCCCAGCGGCGCGAGCGCCGCCCCGACGCCGCGCTCGAAAACGAGGAGCCGCTGGCCGAGCGCCTTTTCGGCTTGCGCGACCAGCGCCCACGCGGTCCGGTAGGGCATTCCGGCAGCGCGCGCCGCGGCGGCGAGCGAGCCGTGCAGCGCAGCGAGCGCGACCAGCTCGACGACCCGCGCGTCGAGCATCGCGCCCTTCGCGCCCGGGAGCCGCCACGCGATCGTCGCCGCAAGCCGTCGCATAGTGGCAGATTGTTGCATATTGTCCGGCGCGTCGTGATTCGCTCTAGAGTGTCCCGCGACCCGCCGGTCGGGTTGCCCGACCCGTCCCCCGGGGACTTCGCCGGACTCCCGAACCCTTGAACACGCTGACGCAGGCATTCGGCCAGGCTTTCGCGATGGTCGCGCGGCTCGACGAGAAGCTCGTCGAGATCGTCGGGCTCTCGCTCGGCGTGAGCCTGTCGTCGGTCGCGTTGTCGGGCCTCGTCGCGCTTCCTCTCGGCGCCGCGCTCGCCGTCGCGGACTTTCGCGGACGCGCCGCGCTGGTCACGACGCTGAACGCCCTGCTCGGGCTTCCCGCCGTCGTCGTCGGGCTCGCCGTGTACCTGCTCCTGTCGCGCGCCGGCCCGCTGGGCGCGCTGGGCCTCCTGTTCACGCCGCGCGCGATGGTGATCGCGCAGGCGGTTCTCGTGTTCCCGCTGCTCGCCGCACTGACGCGCCAGGTCGTGGCGGATGGATGGGTCGAGTCGCGCGAGCAGTTGCTGTCGCTCGGCGCGGGCACCTGGACGTCCGCGATCGCGCTCCTCGTCGACCTTCGGTTCACGCTCGTCACGATCGTGCTCGCGGGCTTCGGCCGCGCGATCGCCGAAGTCGGAGCCGTGATGATCGTCGGCGGCAACATCGACGGCGTCACGCGCGTGATGACGACGGCGATCGCGCTCGAGACCTCCAAGGGCGACCTTCCGCTCGCGCTGGGCCTCGGCATCGTGCTGCTCGCCATTGTGTTCGCGCTCAACATCGCCGCCACCGCCATCAAGGGCGCGGCGCTCCGACGCCATGGCTAGCGCCTCGCTGCTGCCGCTCGTCGTCGACGACGTGTCGTTCGTCGCGCGCGGCCGCGGAATCCTCGATCGCGTGTCGTTGCGCCTCGACGCGGGCACGCGGACCGTCGTGCTCGGAGCGAACGGCGCGGGGAAGAGCGTGCTCCTGCGGGTGATGCACGGGCTGATCGCGCCGACCGCGGGCGCCGTGCGATGGCACGCGCCGGAAACGCCGGGCGCGCCGCGCCGCCAGGCGATGGTGTTCCAGCGGCCGGTGCTGTTCCGCCGCAGCGCGATCGGCAACTTGCGCTTCGCGCTCGCCGTCGCCGGCGTGCCGCCGGGCGAGCGCGAATCGCGCGCGCGCCATGCGCTCGAGCGCGCCGGCCTGGCGTCGATCGCGAACCAGCCGGCGCGCGTGCTGTCGGGCGGCGAGCAGCAGCGGCTCGCGCTCGCGCGCGCCGGGATGCTCGAGCCCGAGGTGCTGTTCCTCGACGAGCCGACCGCGAACCTCGATCCGGGCGCGACGCGCGAGATCGAGCGGACGATCCAGGCGATCCACGACGCCGGCACCAAGGTCGTGATGGTCACGCACAACCTCGGGCAGGCCGAGCGGCTCGCCGACGAGATCCTGTTCATCCACGGAGGCCGGCTCGCCGAGCGCGCGACCGCCGCCACGTTTTTCCGCAGCCCCGCGACGGTCGAGGCCGCCGCCTACCTCGAAGGAGAATTGCCATGGCGCATCACCGCCGCCGCCTGATCGTCGCATTCGCCGCCGCGTGCGCGGCGCTCGTCGCCCTGCCCGTCCAGGCGCAGGACCGCTCGATCGTCGTCGCCTCGACGACGTCGACCGAGCAATCGGGCCTCTTCGGGCACCTCCTGCCCGCGTTCACCGCGAAGACCGGCATCGTGGTGAAGGTCGTCGCGGTCGGGACCGGGCAGGCGCTCGACATCGGCCGCCGCGGCGACGCCGACGTCGTGTTCGTGCACGACCGCGCCGCCGAGGACAAGTTCGTCGCCGAAGGCGCGGGCGTCGAGCGGCGCGACGTCATGTACAACGACTTCGTGCTGATCGGCCCCAAGGGCGATCCGGCGAAGGTCGCCGGCACGAAGGACATCGCCGCGGCGCTCAAGGCGATCGCCGACGCGAAATCGCCGTTCGTGTCGCGCGCCGACAAGAGCGGCACGCACGCCGCCGAGCTGCGCTACTTCAAGCTCGCGAACGTCGACCCGCTCGTAGGCAAGGGAAGCTGGTACCGCGAGACGGGATCCGGCATGGGCCCCGCGCTCAACACCGCGTCGTCGATGAACGCGTACATCCTCGCCGACCGCGGGACCTGGCTCGCGTTCAAGAACCGCGGCGACCTCGTGATCGCTGTCGAGGGCGACAAGCGCCTGTTCAATCCGTACGGCGTGATGCTGGTCAACCGTGCGAAGCATCCGCACGTGAAGGCCACCGAAGGACGGGCGTTCATCGCCTGGCTCGTCTCGAAGGAGGGACAGGACGCGATCGCGGGCTACAAGGTCGGCGGCGAGCAGCTGTTCTTCCCGGACCCGAATTGATGCGGACGCAGCTCGCCGTGATCCTCGTCGCGCTCGCGGTGGGCGCTCCCGCGTTCGCGCAGGAGCCGGTCAACGTCCAGGCCGCCGGCGGCCTGCGCGGCGTGATCAACGAGCCGGCCGGCGCATTCACCGCGTCGAGCGGGGTGCGCGTCGCGCCGGAGTTCGGCGCGTCGAGGCTGTTGCGCGATCGCATCGACGCGGGCACGGACGCCCAAGCGTTCGCGTGGCGATCATGGGGGCCGCGCCCATCTCGCGCCGGCCGAGCCGTTCGGCTGGATCGACTTCCCGCCGTCGATCAATCGTCGCGTCGGCCTGCGGTGGCTCGGCCGCATCCTTTATCCTGAGCAATTCCCCGAGGACCTTCGACCCGCGGTGCGCGACTTCTACACCCGCTGCTATCACCAGGCGCCGACCGAGCCGCAGCTCGAGCGCAGAATCGCGACCGCGGAGCGCGCGCCGCCCGCATGACCGCGCGCCATGCGTGGGTCGCGCTTTGCACCGCCGCGGCGCTCGCGGTCGCGGTGGGTCTCGCGTTCGCCGTCGGCCGCTATCCGGTCGCGCCGGGCGACCTCGCCGCAATCGCCTGGTCGAAGCTCACCGGCACGCCGTCGGGCGTGTCGCCGACGGTCGAGGCGATCGTCTGGAGCGTGCGCGGGCCGCGCATCGGCGCGGCGCTCGCGCTCGGCGCCGCGCTCGCTGCCGCGGGCGCCGCGTTCCAGAGCCTGTTCCGCAATCCGCTCGTGTCGCCGGACATCCTCGGCGTCTCGGGCGGCGCGGCGGTCGGGGCGGTGCTCGGCATCTTCCTCGCGCTGCCGATCCTCGCGATCCAGGGGCTCGCGTTCGCGTTCGGGCTCATCGCCGTCGCACTCGTCACCCTGATCGCGAGCGCGGTGCGCGGCCACGACCCGCTGCTCGTGCTCGTGCTCGCGGGCGTGCTGGTCGGCGCGCTGCTGGGCGCGTGCGTCGCGCTCCTCAAGGTGCTCGCCGATCCGTACAACCAGTTGCCCGCGATCACGTTCTGGCTGCTCGGCAGCCTCGCGGGGGCGGCGCCGGTCGACCTCGCGACCGCGTTGCCCGCCATCGCGATCGGCTTCGTGCCGCTGTGGCTCTTGCGCTGGCGCGTGAACCTCCTGTCGCTCGGCGACGAGGAAGCGCGCGCGATGGGCGTCGAGACGACGCGCGTGCGCCTCGCGGTGATCGCGTCGGCGACGCTGATGACGGCGGCCGCCGTGTCGATCGCGGGGATCGTCGGCTGGATCGGGCTCGTCATCCCGCACTTCGCGCGGCTCGCGGTCGGGCCGGATTTCGGCAAGTTGCTGCCGGTCTCGGCGATCCTCGGCGCGGCGTTCCTGCTCGCCGTCGACACGCTCGCCCGCACGACGGCGCGCATCGAGATCCCGCTCGGCGTGCTGACCGCGTTCGTCGGCACGCCGCTGTTCCTGTGGCAGCTCGTGCGCTCGCGCCGGAGCTGGCAATGAGCGCGCCGGTTGCGAGTCTGGAAGGCGTGGCGCTCGATTTCGGCTATCCGGGCCATGCGGTCGGGCGGGGCGTCTCGATCGCGCTTCGCGCCGGCGAGATCGTCTGCCTGCTCGGACCCAACGGCGGCGGCAAGTCGACGCTGTTCCGCACGCTGCTGGGTTTGCTTCCGGCGCAGGGCGGCGACGTGCGACTCGACGGCGATCCGCTCGCGACGCTGTCGCGCGCAGCGATCGCGAAGCGCGTCAGCTACGTGCCGCAGGCGCACGCCGGCTACTTCCCGTTCACGATGCGCGACGTCGTGCTGATGGGCCGCACCGCGCACCTATCGCCATTCGCGGCGCCGACGAGGCGCGACGTGGCGATCGCCGAGGCGTGCCTTGCGAGGCTCGGCCTCGCCGCGCTCGCCGACCAGGTCTATACGCGCGTGTCCGGCGGCGAACGCCAGCTCGCGCTGATCGCGCGCGCGCTCGCGCAGGAGGCGCCGCTCGTCGTGATGGACGAGCCGACCGCGAGCCTCGACTTCGGCAACCAGGCGCGCGTGCTGGACGAGGTGCGCGCGCTCGCGGCGTCGGGCATCGGCGTGATCATGGCGACGCACGATCCCGACCAGGCGTTCCTGTGCGCGGACCGCGTCGCGCTCCTGCACGCGGGTCGGCTGATCGCGGACGCGCCGCCCCGCGAGGCGATCACGCCCGCGACGCTGCGCGAGGTCTACGGCATCGACGCCGACGTGATCGACGTGACGCTCGCGAGCGGCGAGACGCGGCGCGTGTGCGTGCCGCGCTCGGGGGTCAGGTTCGCAACCTGACCCATGGGTTCACCACCGCCCGCGGATGCGGAACGTCGCCGAGCAGCCGTCGTCGACCCAGATGCCGTCGCCCGTGGTCCCCCAGCTGCGGCCGCGGACGCACGACGCCTTAGACCGCTGCTCGAGGAGCTGCGCGCTGACGATCGGCCCGGTGCTGCAGAAGCTGTAGCGGAACGAGCGGCTTTCGCACGAGATGACGCCCGGCCCGACCGGCGGCGTCGGCCGGAACTCGGTCCGCACGCGGAAGTCGGCCTGGCAGCCGTTGGTGACCCAGACGCCGTCCTCGCGCCACCCCCAGGTGCGCCCGACAATGCAGTCGCGTTGCGATCGCTGGCGGATCAGCTCCGCGTTGAAGACGCGCGCCGGCACCGCGCAGAACGCGTACTGGAAGTTGCGGCTGTCGCAACTCATGCGATCGCCGCCCGACCATGGCGGTCCCGGCCGGAACGTCTCGACGCGGAAACGCCCGCTGCATCCGTTCGAAACCCACACGCCGCTGTTGTTCCAGCCCCACGTGCGTCCCTGGATGCACGACGCCTTCGATTCCTGGCGAGCCAGCGTCGCCTGGACGACCTCGCCCGCGGTCGGGCAGAACTGGTGCTGGAAGTTGCGGCTCTGGCAGCTGACCTCCTGCGCGTTCGCGGCGAGCGGCGCGAACGCGCCCAGCGCGAAGACGGCCAGCCCGACCCGGATGTTTCTCATGACCGGCCCCCTCCCATGGAAGCGCCGATCGTAGCCGCTGCCCATGCCAGCGGCAAATCCACTGGACGGGCGGAGCGCTTCCCGGGAACGCGACGCGTCGGCGCGAGGGGCGCTACTCGTTCGCGATGCCGTGCGGCACGTGACCCGAGGGAACGTGGCGCGACGCCGAGTCGACATGCCGTGTCTGGTCGTCGAAATAGAAGTCCGGCTCGAACTCGCGCAGGAACGCGCCCTTGTCGAGCCCGCCGAGGAACATCATCTCGTCGATCGAGATCTTCCAGTGCATCAGCGTGCGGATGGCGCGCTCGTGCGCGGGGGCGCTTCGCGCCGTCACCAGGGTCGTCCTGATGCGCATCGGCACCTTGTCCATGTCGTCGGCGACCTGAAGGCGGTGAAGTGCCTCGAGGAGCGGCTTGAACGGCCCCGGCGGCAGCGGCTGCGCGGCGTGGTCGGCTTCGTGCGACTGGAATGCCTGGAGCCCCTGGGATTGGTAGACGCGCTCGGCCTCGTCGGCGAACAGGACCGAGTCGCCGTCGAATGCGATGCGGACTTCGTCGGGATGGCTGCTCGCCGCGGCCGATGCCGTGAAGACGCGCGCGGCCGGGAAGCCCGCGTCCAGCGCCGCGCGAACATCGGTGTCGTTGGCGGACAGGAACAAATTGGCCTTGAGCGGACGAAGGTACCGGTAGGGCGCGCGGCCGCGGGTGAAAACGCCGCGCTCGATCGAGAGCCCCGAGCCCTGCACCGAGCGGAAGATCCGCAAGCCCGAAACGGGGTCGTTGCGCGACAGGATCACCACCTCGACGCGCCGGACGCCGTCCGCGTTGAAGCCTTCGAGCTTGCGCACCAGGGGGAACGCCACGCCCGGCTTCGCGAGCTTCTCGACGCGGTCGAGTTGCAGATTCATGTAGGTCTGGGCGTCCGCATTCTCGAAGACCTGGTTCTCCTCCTCGAAGTCGAACAGCGCGCGCGAGCTGATCGCGACGACGAGCTGGGCGGGCGGCAATGCCATGGGCCGAGTATACGAGCGCGTTCCGCACGCCGCTGCGGCATCCGGGGGGCGATAATCGCGTGGCGCCCGGCTCACGCCGCGTGACGAGCCATGTCCGGCGAAACCACCCCCTCCCCTGTCCCGCCCGTCCCGCGCGAGGTCGTCGACGCGCCGACACTCGCCGCGCCTCGCGTCCCCGGGACGCTGATGCCGGCGCTGAGTCCCGTCCAGGCCTGCGTGATCGCGCTGGCGCTCGTCCTCATGATCGCGCTCGTCGACTACGAGCTGGGCTTCGAGATCCGGCTCACGATCCTCTACGTCGTGCCGGTGGCGCTGGTGACCTGGGTTTGCGGGCGCCTCTTCGGCTACGCGCTCGCGCTGGTCTCGACGCTGGTCTGGGCGATCAGCCTCGAGACCGTCGTCGGCTATTCGCGCCCGATCTATTTCTACTGGGACGCCGTCGTCCTCGGCATGATGCTGTGGCTGTTCGCCGAGCTCCTCAGCCGGCTGCACCGCGCGCTCGCGCACTCGGACGAGCGCTTCGTGCGCGTGCTCGAGGGCATCGACGCGGCCGTCTACGTGATCGACGACGCGGGCGCGCTGCTGTACGCGAATCCGCGGCTCGCGCGTCTGGTCGGCGACCCGGCCACGCCGCCGACCGCGGAGCGGATCGCCGGCCGCTTCGACGTGCACGGCGAGAAGTCGCCCGCGCGGTCGCAGCCCGCGGCGTGGCCGGACGGCGCGCAGCTCGCCGACCGGCGCGACGGGCGCCGCTACACGGTGCAGGCGCGCGACATCACCTGGGTCGACGGGCGCGGCGCGCACCTCCTCGTGATGAGCGACGTCACCGACCAGGCGATGGCGCAGGAGCTCCAGCGCGACCACCAGAACGCGCTGCACCGGACCGCGCGCATCGTCGCGCTGACCGAGGCCGCGTCCACGCTCGCGCACGAGCTCAACCAGCCGCTCCTCGCGATCGTCGGCTACAGCGCCGCCAGCACGCGGCTGCTCGCGCAGCCCGGCAGCGACCACGGCGAGGTCCGCGCCGCGCTCGAGAAGACGCACGCGCAGGCGGTGCGCGCCGGCGAGATCCTCAAGCACCTGCGCGAGCTCACGCGCCGGCGCACGCCCGAGTTCGACGCGTGCGACGTCAACGCGATGGTGCGCAAGGCGCTCGCGTGGACCGCCCACGACCTCGAACGGGCCCAGGTCGGCGTCGACCTCGACCTCGCCGGAGGCCTCCCCGAGGTCCGGGCCGACCGCGTATTGATCGAGCAGGTGTTGCTCAATCTCGTGCAGAATGCGGTGGACGCGATGCGCGACGTCGCCGCCAGGGACCGCCGGCTGGCGATCGCCACGGGGTCGGGGACCGACGGAACGACGCGCGTCACGATCAGCGACCAGGGCCACGGGATCGCGCCGGACGTCGCCGAGCGGCTGTTCTCGCCTTTCTACACGACCAAGCGCGGCGGAATGGGCCTCGGCCTCTCGATCTGCCGCTCGATCGTCGAGATGCATGGCGGCCGCATCGGCCATGGCCCGGGCCTCCGCGGCGGCGCCGCATTCCATTTCACGTTCCCGAGAGCCCGATGAACCGCCCACCCTCCGCCCGTGTCTCCGTCATCGACGACGACGAAGCCGTCCGCGACGCGCTTTCGATGATGCTCCGGAGCGCCGGCTACGGCACCGACACATTCGCTTCCGCCGAGGAGTTCCTGACGCGCAAGGCCCCGTCGCCGCCAGCGTGCGTCGTTCTCGACGTCCGGATGCCCGGCATGAGCGGGCTCGAGTTGCAGGAGGCGCTGGCCGAGCGCCATTTCGACCTCCCGATCCTGTTCCTGACCGGGCACGGCGACGTTCCGATCGCGGTGCGCGCGATGAAGCGCGGCGCGTTCGACTTCATCGAAAAGCCGGTCGATGCCGAACGCCTGCTCGGCGCGGTCAAGTCGGCGGTCGCGTACTCGGCGCAACCGCGTCCGCTCGAGGCGCCGGTCGGGCCGACGCCGCCGGGGCTCGGAACCCTTTCGCGGCGCGAGCGCGAGGTGCTCGACCTCGTGCTCGCGGGACACCAGACGCGCGCGATCGCCGAGACCTTGTTCATCACGGTGAAGACGGTCGAGTTCCATCGCGGCCGCATTCACCAGAAGCTCGGCGTCGCTTCGATGGCCGAGCTGTTCCGGCTATGCTTCGCGCGCGAAGCACCGAGCCATGTGTCGTAGCGCGCGCACTTTCAAGCCCGGTCGTGTCATCCATTCAGGCTTGGCGTTGCGTCTTCGCAGGACCGCTTTGGAGCGACCCCCGGTCGGCGCGCGGGCATTTCTAGGGTAAACACTAGTAGCCGATGCGACAACCCGATGGCTACGATCGCCCGATCCCGAGTAGCCGCAGTCTCCCGCCGCTTGCAGCCAGCGGCCGGCAATAAGAATAATCGGTTGTCGCTCAACAGTTTACGAAGCCAGCGGGCTTGAGCAATCGCCGCGCACGCGGTCATGCCCGCGTGCCGCAAAAAGGCAATCAGCGCCGGACCGGCCTTTCGGACCGGCGCGAAGCAGAGCAACCAACGAAGGAGGGGATTCGATGGCAACGATCGTGAAGCCGGGCGGCCCGGCGAGTCATCCGAGCGATTTCTCGGGCGAAGAAAAGCGGGTCATCTTCGCCTCGTCGCTGGGAACGGTGTTCGAGTGGTACGACTTCTATCTCTACGCGGTCCTCGCGCCGTTCTTCGCCGCGCTGTTCTTCCCGCCCGGCAACGCCACGGCGGCGCTGCTCTCGGCGTTCGCCGCGTACGCGGCAGGCTTCCTCGTTCGTCCGTTCGGCGCGCTGCTGTTCGGGCGCATCGGCGACCTGGTCGGCCGCAAGTACACGTTCCTGGTCACGATCCTGGTGATGGGCTTCTCGACGTTTGCGGTCGGCCTCCTGCCGACCTATGCGGCGGTGGGCTGGCTCGCGCCGGTCCTGATGGTCAGCCTGCGGCTGTTGCAGGGCCTGGCGCTCGGGGGCGAGTACGGCGGGGCGGCGACCTACGTGGCCGAGCATGCGGCCCCGGGCCGTCGCGGTTACGACACGGCCTGGATCCAGACGACGGCGACGCTTGGCCTGTTCCTCGCGCTCCTCATCATCGGGCTGTGTCGCTTCACCGGCTGGATGACGCCGGCGCAGTTCGCCGATTGGGGCTGGCGCCTGCCGTTCCTGCTGTCGTTGTTCCTGCTGATCTTCTCGATCTACATCCGGCTCAAGCTGAACGAGTCGCCGATATTCCAAAAGATGAAGGCCGAAGGCAAGGGCAGCAAGGCGCCGCTGACCGACAGCTTCCTGCGCTACCCGAACAACAAGTACGTGCTGCTCGCGCTGCTCGGCGCGACGGCGGGCCAGGGCGTCGTCTGGTACACCGGTCAGTTCTACGCGCTGTTCTTCCTGGTGATCACGCTCAAGGTGGACGGCATGACCGCGTACACGCTGATCGCGATCTCGCTGCTGCTCGGCACGCCGTTCTTCATCTTCTTCGGCTGGCTGTCCGACAAGATCGGCCGCCTGAAGATCATCCTGGCCGGCTGCCTGATCGCGGCGTTGACGTACTTCCCGCTGTTCGGGGCGCTCACGCACTACGTCAACCCGGCGCTGGAGTCATTCCAGCAGAAGAACGTGATCACGGTCGCGGCGAAGGAGTGCAACTTCCACATCTTCGTGGGCCCGTGGTCGAAGTTCACCGAGTGCGACCGTACCAAGGACTTCCTGACCAAGGCGGGCCTGTCCTTCACGTCGACGTCGCTTCCGGCGGACGCGGCGGACAACGTCGTCACCAAGATCAGCGACGTCGAGCTCAAGGGATTCGACGCGGCCAAGTACAACGAGGTGCTGAAGGCCAAGGGCTACGTGGCGGGGGCCGACAAGAACGCGATCAACTGGCCGATGACGTTGCTGATCCTGTTCATCATGCTGATCTACGTGACGATGGTGTACGGCCCGATCGCGGCGTTCCTGGTCGAGATGTTCCCGACCAAGATCCGCTACACGTCGATGTCGCTGCCCTATCACATCGGCAACGGCTGGTTCGGCGGCATGCTGCCGCTGCTCGCAACCGCGATGGTCGCGGCGAGCGGCGACATCTACTACGGCCTCTGGTACCCGATCGTGGTCGCGCTGATGACCTTCGTGATCGGGCTGATCTTCCTGCGGGATCGGAAGGCGATCGACCTGCAGTCCGACGAGTCCGCGTACCGGTAGGAGCACGACGATTCTGGCGCGCCGCGAGGCGCGCCTTTTGCGAGCGGCCCCGGCCTTCCAGCCGGGGCCGCTCGTTTTCGGGCCGCCTCCCGCGTCGCATTGCTATCATCGGCTCGAGGATGCCGGCAGCGCCGGCGATCGAGCCTTGCGCATCGCCCTTCTTTCCGACCTTCATGCCAACCTCGAGGCGCTCGACGGCTGCCTCGCGCACGCGCGCGCGCAGCGCGTCGACCGCCATGCGTTCCTCGGCGACTTCGTCGGGTACGGCGCCGACGCGGCGGGCGTGGTCGACCGCGTGCGCGAACTCGCGTCGCGCGGCGGCATCGCCGTCAAGGGCAACCACGATGACGCGCTCGACCATCCCGCCGGCTATTTCAACGACCAGGCGCGCGCCGCGATCGCGTGGGCGCGCGAGACGCTCGACGCGTCGCAGCGCGCGTACCTCGCGGGACTGCCGCTCGTCGTGCACGACGACGCGCTGTGCTTCGTGCACGCGTCGGCCGACCGGCCCGAGCGCTGGACCTACGTGGACAGCGCGGGCACCGCGGCGCGATGCGTCGAGGCGGCGGGCGCGCGCTACACGTTCTGCGGCCACGTGCACGACCAGCGGCTGTATTTCGAGGCGGCGGACGGCCGGATGAGTCCGTTCTCGCCGGTGTCGGGCACGCCGATCCCGGTGCCGGACCGGCGGCGCTGGCTCGCGATCGTCGGCTCGGTGGGACAGCCGCGCGACCGTCGCACCGCCGCCGCCTACGCGCTGTTCGACAGCGAGCGGCGCGAGATCACGTTCTTCCGCGTGCCTTACGATGCGAAGGCCGCCGCCGACAAGATCCGTCGCGCGGGCCTGCCCGAGTCGCTCGCGCACCGCGTCGAGCTCGGCATCTAGGCACTCCTTCCACCACAGAACCGGATGCCACGATGAAGCTCTCCGCGCAAATGACCTTCTGGGCGTCGCTCGTGTTCGCGCTCGTGTGCATCGCCTACGGGGGCTTCGGGTTCTCGCGGATCGACGCGTCGATGAGCGACGCGCTGCGCGAGGAAGCGCGCGGGTTCGCCTGGTTCTGGATGTTCCTCGGCTGCGTCGGCGCGTTGTTCGCGATCCTGGCGTGGCTCATGGAGCACGGCAAGTTCGGCCCGCTCGACGAGTGACGCGAGCGGCGCGCCCGCCCAAGCCGCGCCAGGCTCGCACGCACACCGCCACGCGACGCGCATGACGACCGCTCGCATCCGGCCGGGCGAGGAGATCGGCGGGTTCCGCGTCGACGGTGCGCTGCATGCGGGCGGCAACGGCTATGTGTACGCGGTGCACGCGGCCCGCGACGGAGCGCCTGCGACGCCGCTCGTGATGAAGGTGCCCGCCGTCGGTCCCGGCGAGCCTTCGATCGGCATCGTGAGCTTCGAGATCGAGCAGCGGATCCTGCCGACGTTGACCGGATCGCACGTGCCGGCGTTCGTCGCGACCGGCGACGCGGGCACGATCCCGTGGATCGTGATGGAGCGCATCGACGGCGAGGGCCTCGCGGCGATCGCCTCGCGCGCGCCGCTCGCGGTCGACGAGGTGGCGGCGATCGGGGCGGGCCTCGCCGACGCCGTGCACGCGGTGCATCGGCAGGACGTCGTCCACCTGGACGTCAAGCCCGAGAACTTCATCCGGCGCGCGAGCGGCGATTGGGTGCTGCTCGACTACGGCTTCTCGCGTCATGCGCGCTACCCCGACCTCCTCGCCGAGGAACGCCACCATGCCGCCGGGTCGGCGGCGTACGTGTCGCCCGAGCAGGTCGGCGGCGACCGCAGCGATCCGCGCAGCGACGTGTTCGCGCTCGGCGTGCTTCTCTATGAGCTCGCGACCGGCGAGCTGCCGTTCGGCGAGCCGACCACGATCGCCGGCCTCGGCGACCGGCGTTGGCGCGCGCCCGCGCCGCCGCGCAGCCTGCGCGCGGACCTGCCGCCGTGGTTGCAGGAGATCATCCTGCACGCGCTGGAGGCCGACGCCGCGCAGCGCTATGCGTCGGCGGCGCATCTCGCATTCGATCTGCGCCATCCTGAAGCGGTCGCGCTCACCAAACGCTCGCGGCGCACCGAGGCGGACGGGCTCTTCGCGCAATTTCGCGCCTGGTGGCGGTCGCGGCAGGCGGACGTCGTCGCGCGCCCCCATGCGAACGACGCGCCGGTCGTCCTCGTCGCCGTCGACACCTCGCACCCCGACGACGAGCGCCATCCGGCGCTGCGCGACGCGACGCGCGCCATCATCGCGTCGAGCGGCGACTTCCGGCTGATGTTCGTTTCGGTGATCGTGGCGGCGCCGGTGGGCGAAGGCGAACGCCCCGAGGACAGCGATTCCGGGAGGGCGCTCGAGCACCGACATCGGCTCCGCCACTGGGTCGAGCCGCTGCGCCTGCCGCCCGCGCGCCAGTCGCTGCACGTCGTCGTGTCGGGCGATCCCGCCGACACGCTGCTCGAGCTCGCGGAAGTGAACCACGTCGACCTGATCGTGCTGGGCGCGCCCGATCCCTCGGAGCGTGCGCTCGCCTGGTACCGCTCGGTCGCGTCGACGGTCACCGCGAACGCGCGCTGCAGCGTGCACGTCGTGCGAGTGCCCGCGCGCAGCGTGCGGGCGGACGCTGCTGCGCCTCGCGACGGCGATGGTCCTGCGACGGAATGAGGCGGGCGCCGCGCGGGCGCGCGGAGGTTCTCAGTGCGCGATGAGCTCGCGCGTGCGATCGACCAGCAGGCGCACCGCCTCCCGGCCGAGCGACTTCAGGAGCGCCTCGGTGTAATCGGGAACCAGCGTGGCCAGGTCGGCCTGCGTCGCGCAGCGCTCGAGCTTGAGCGTGAAGACGAACGCGCGGATCCCGCGTGCGTCGACGATGGTGTCGTTCATGAACGCCTTGGCGATGCGGAAGCTCTCGACCGAGGTCCCCGCGCCGCCCTGCGCCTCGGTGCGCACCGCCGCGCTGCCGGCCGCCGCGATGTAGCCGCCGGACGCGAGTTGCGCGATCGCGTCGGGCGGCGCGCCGAGCAGCGCGATCTGCTGCTGGATCGCGCCCACGTCCTTGCCGGCGTCGACCAGGAACAGGACCGTGCGGAGCTTTCCGCGCAGGTTCTTTTGCCCGAGCGCGATCTCGTCGCGGCCCTTGGTGGTCTTGTCGAAGCGCTGGATGTCCATCGTCGGGACGTAAGCAGAGTTCGTACCCGGTCGGAACTCTACGCTGTCGTGCACAACTGCGAAAGGCCGCGCGCACTTCGCCCGGCGGCGCGGGCGGGCCGCACCGACCGCGAGGCCGGGGCCTAGCGGCCGATCTCGGCCTGCGCGGGCTCGATCGCGCCGCGCTTCACCGCCTCCTCGACGTCGTGGAGAGCCGCTCGAATCTCGCCGATCGCCCAGACCAGCGCCTCGCGCGGCACATTGAGCGGCGGCGCGATGCGCACGACGGTGCCGTGCGTGTCCTTCGACAGGATGCCGCGCGCGAGCAATCGGTCGACCACAGGGCGGGCCGACGTCTGCTCCGCGTCGACCTCGATGCCGATGAAGAGGCCGCGCCCGCGCACCGCCTTGACGAGGGGACTGTCGATCCGCGCGAGCTCGCCCAGCAGCCATTCGCCGAGCTCGCGCGAGCGCGCGACCAGGCGCTCGTCCTCGAGCACATCGAGCGCGGCGAGCGCGACGGCCGCGCCGAGCGGGTTGCCGCCGAACGTGCTGCCGTGATCGCCCGGATGGAACACCTGCATCACGTCGTCGGTCGCGACGAACGCCGACACCGGCAGCAGGCCGCCGCCGAGCGCCTTGCCGAGGATGATGCCGTCGGGCATCGCGCCGTCGTGCTGCCAGCCGAACGTGTGCCCGGTGCGACCGAGGCCGGTCTGCACCTCGTCGCAGATCAGGAGCACGCGGTGGCGGCGGCAGATCTCGGCGCAGCGAGCCAGGTAGCCGTCGTGCGGCACGACGATCCCCGCCTCGCCCTGCACCGGTTCGACGAGGAATGCCGCGGTGTTCGGCGTGATCGCGGCCTCGAGCGCGGCGACGTCGTCGAACGGGATCGTCGTCAGCCCCGACGGATACGGGCCGAAGCCGTCGCGGTACTGCGGCTCGGTCGACAGCCCCGTCGCGGTGATCGAGCGGCCGTGAAAGTTTCCCCGGCACGCGATGATCTCGGCGCGGCCGTCGGGCACGCCCTTCACCTTGTGCGCCCATTTGCGCGACGCCTTGATCGCGGTCTCCACGGCCTCGAGGCCCGTGTTGACCGGGAGCGCGCGATCGAGACCGGTCATCGCGACCAGCCGCTCGAGCAGGAGCGGCAGCCGGTCGTTGAAGTACGCGCGCGACGTGACCGCGAGCCGGTGCGCCTGATCGGTCAGCGCCGCGACGATGCGCGGATGCGCATGGCCGAAGCTCACGGCCGAGTACGCGCTCATCAGGTCGAGGTAGCGGCGCCCCTCGACGTCGGTGAGCCACGAGCCTTCGCCCTCTCGGATCACGACCGGCAGCGGATCGTAGTTGCGCGCGCCGTACGCGCGCTCGCGGCGCACGTAGTCGGCCGCAACGTTGCCGTCGTGGGCGGCGGGCGCCGCGAAGGCGGGCTGGCCGGGCTTGTGCCCGGTCCGGATCAGCGTGGTCATGCGGGCGCTCCTCGTGAGAGAGGCCACCCGTCGCGACCGATCGGATCGGATCGCTGTCGTGACAGTCGGGACGGGGGCCGTGGCGCGACGGGCCGCGTCCCGCCGGGTAGGCGGACAGCGTCCCGCGGCGTTTCGCGGGCGGGCCAGGAATGCCGGGCACGCCCTTCCAGCGCGGGATTCTACCGGCGGGCCGGAAGGGAACCTAGCTGCACTGCACCACGACGGCGTGCGTCACCCGCGGGCCCGAATTGACGCGGCGGCGGCAACGCTTCCGACGGCGAGCGTACTTCGCCCGCCGGGAACGCGGGACGGTCGCCGCCCGGCACTCGACGACGGCCCGGGTCCGGGATCAGCGCGACGACCGTTCCGGATCCGGAACGCGCACGACCGCGTCGATGGCCGCGGGGGAGGCGGGCAGCGAAGCGACCTCTCCCAGCGTGACGGGACCCACCGGGAATCGCTGGCGGAAGGTTCCTGCTTCCGCGAACGGAAGTCCGCAGGCGTGCGCCACGAGGGCGTTGACGGTCGGTCCGCACAGGCGTCCCTGGCAGGGTCCCATGCCGCAGCGCGTCAGCGTCTTCGCCTGGTTGGGGCCGAGCGCGCCGGAGCGCGCGGCGGCGACGATGCGCCCGGCGGTCACTTCCTCGCATCGGCATGCGATCGTCTCGTCGCCGGGACGCACGAACGCCTCGGCGGGCGCGTAGACCGCATCGAGGAACGCGCGTCCACGCAGGGCGCGAGCGAGCGCCTTCCGATGCGGCCTCGCCTTGCGGTCGCGCGCGTCCGCGTCGAAGCGGCCGAGCGCGTTCGCGACCGACAGTGCGGAGAGCGCGCCGCGATGCGGCGCCGCGTCTGCTCCGGCGACACCCGCGCCGTCGCCGGTGATCCACAGCCCCGGCACCGACGATCCGCCCCAATCGTCGACGATCGGCTCGAAGCAGCGCTGCCGCTCGTTCCACGCGACGTCGCAGCCAGCGGCGAGCGGAAGGTTGAGGTGCGGCACGACGCCCTGGTGCAGCAGCAGCGTGTCGCATGCGAGCGTGTCGAATGCGCCGTCCCGCGCGAAACGCACGCCGGTGACTCGATCCGCGCCCAGCGCGACGATCGACTCGACATGTTCGACGATGCGCACGCGCGCACGCACCGCGCGGACGAGCTCCCAGCCCCTGGCCGCGTAGCGCGACAGCGCGAACGCCCCCGCGTGGCGGATCGCCTGCGCGAGCCGTCCGCGGGGCGTGGTATCGAGTATCGCGTCGATCGTCCCGCCCGCTTCGAGGCATTGCCATGCGTAGAGCCAGACGAGGGGTCCGGAGCCCGCGATCACCGTGCCCCGCGTCGCGACGATCCCCGACGCCTTCAGCAGGATTTGCGCGCCGCCGACGCTCATCGCGCCGGGCAGCGTCCAGCCGGGCAGCGGCATCGGCCGCTCGATCGCGCCGATCGCGGCGATCACCGCGCGTGCGCGCACGACCGACGACACCGGCGCGAGCGGCGCACCGGTCGACACGGCGAGCGCCATCGTCCCGTCGGCCTCGCGCCACAGCGCCCACACGCTCGCGCCCGCGCGATGCCGCGAGCCGGAGCGCTCGAACGCGCGCACCCCGATCCCGCCGGCCCAATAATCGGCGCCCAGCGCCTCGGGGCGCGCGAGCGGAGAAGCGGTGATCGCGCGATGGACCTGGCCGCCGACACCGGCCTGCTCGTCGAACAACGCCACGGCAAGGCCGCTCTCCGCCGCCAGCGTCGCCGCGGCGAGTCCCGCGGGCCCCGCGCCGATCACCGCGACGTCGAGCACCGTCGCGTCGCCGTCGCGTGCATCGGCGGCCTCGAGCGCCTGGATCGTCGAATCGCGGATCGCGAAGCCGGCCGACGGCACGGACGCGTCGATCGCGCGCGCGCCGCGCTGCGTCGCGACGCGCATGCCCGGCACGACGGCGAGCATGCATCCCTGCGCGTTCGGCACGCCGTCGACCTCGACGAGGCAATCTTGGCAGGCGCCCATCAGGCACCAGGGGCCGCGCGGGCGCGCTTCCACCGGCGTGACGCGGCAGGCGAGGCGTCCCGACGCGATCAGCGCCGCGGCCACGCTGTCGCCCTGCCGCGCCACGACGTCGGCGCCGTCGAACGTGAACGCGACCGCGAGCCGCGCGTCGTCAGGCCGCCGCGCGAGCATCGAAGCGGTCCGGCGAATAGACATCGAAGTCGGCGGGCAGCGCGCCCGCCAGAATCGCTGGCGCGAGCCGGTATGCATGGACGGCGGCGAGCGTCACGCCCGAATGGCAGGTTGCGACGTAGGCGCCCGGCGCCGTGCGCGAAGCCGCGTAGATCGGGAAGCCGTCCGGGCTCATCACGCGCAACGCCGCCCACGCGCGCGTCACGCGCACGCCCGCGAGCGCCGGAAACATGCGCACGGCGCGCGACGCCATCGCGGCCAGCACGTCGGTCGAAAGCGACTCGTCGAAACCTGTGTCGCGCTGCGCATCGCCGACGAGCACCGTGCCGTCGTCGGTCTGGCGCAGCGTCTCCACCGGCACCGGCAGGAACGGGCGCACGCGCTCGAGCGCGAGGATCTGTCCCTGGTTCGGCGCGACCGGCGCGCGCAGTCCCACCATCGGCGCGAGGCGCGCGTTGCCGAGTCCCGCGGCGAGCACGACGCGCCCCGCGTGGACGAGTCCGGCGGCCGTGTCGAGTGCGAAGGCGCCGCGATGCGGCGTGATGGCCCGCACCGCCGCACCGGGGCGGTAACCGATGCCGGCGCGAGCGCATGCGGCATGCAGCGCGTCGAGGAGGCGCAGCGGATTGCAATGGCCGTCGAGGCCGGACCAGCTTCCGCCGACGACGTCGGGACCGAGGCCGGGCAGCCGACGCGCGAGCGCGTCGCGGTCGAGCATGTCGATCCGGTAGCGCTCGAATCCGCGCTGCGCCAGCAGCGCCTCGATCATTGCCGCGCGATGGTCGAGCTCGCGTCGCGACAGGCACAGGTGGACGCCGCCGGGTTGCGCGAGCGCGACGTCGATGCCGGTCGCCTGCGCGAGGTCGGAGGCGAGCTTCGGCCACAGGTGCGCGGACGCCTGCGTCCAGTTGCCGTACGCGGGGAGTCCCGCGCCCTTGCCCTGCACCCAGACGAGACCGAAGTTGCCGCGCGAGGCGCGGTACGCGCGGTCTCCCTCGTCGAGGATCGCGATCGCAAGGCCGCTTTCGCGCAGGCCGAACGCGATCGCCGCGCCCACGAGGCCGCCGCCGACGATCGCGAGGTCGACGCGCGCGTCAGCCATCAGCGAAGCGGAGGATCGCGGGGATCTGCGCGTCGAAATCGCGGAACGCATGATCGCCGCCCCCCTGCACGAACTGGAAAGCGCCGCCGTAGTGCGCGACGGCCGCGCGCCAGTCGAGCACCTCGTCGCCGCTCTGAACGAGCAGGAAATAGCGCTCGGGACGCGAAATGCGCGGCACCGCGAGCGCGCGGAGCTCGTCGAAATGCGCGTCGGTCACCTCGAAGGGCTGACCCGAATGCATGTTCGTCTGCGTCCCGAGATAAGGTTCGAGATCCTCGTACGGCCGCACCGCCGGGTTGACGAGCACGGCGCGCACGCCGAGGCGTTCGGCGAGATGCGTCGCATAGTATCCGCCGAGCGAGCTTCCGACGAACGCCAGCGCGCGATCGCCCCGTTGCGCGGCGACGATGCCGAGCACCTTGTCGATCGCCGCGGCCGGCGCATGGCCGAGGTCGGGGACGACGAGCATGGGCCGCGCCTCGGTCGGCAGCGCGGCAACCGCGCGCATCATCGCCTGCGCCTTCGCCGACCGGGGCGACGAGCGAAAGCCGTGCAGGTAGACGATCAGGACCTGCATGTCAGGAGCGTGCGGCCCGAGGCTGGCCCGTCGGGAAGGATCGATCGCGACAGCGCTTGGAGGGCGCGCTCAGCCCGCCGCCCTGCGGTCGGGCGCGGCGTCCGCTTTCGCCTGCAGCGCCGCAAGCAGCTTGCCGTGCACGCCGCCGAACCCGCCGTTGCTCATCACGAGCACGTGATCGCCCGGCTGCGCGTCGCGCACGACGGCGGCGACGAGCGCATCGAGGTCGTCGTGCGCGGTCGCGCGCGATCCGAGCGGCGCGAGCGCGGCGCCGGCGTCCCAGCCGAGGTTGGCGGCGTAGCAGTAGGTCCGCTCGGCCGACTCGAGGCTTGCGGCGAGACGATCCTTCATCGCGCCGAGCTTCATCGTGTTCGAGCGCGGCTCGAGCACCGCGAGGATGCGCGCGGGACCGACCGCGCGGCGCAGCCCCTCGATCGTCGTCGCGATCGCGGTCGGGTGGTGCGCGAAATCGTCGTAAACGGTGACGCCGCTCGCGCGGCCGCGAACCTCCATGCGCCGCGCGACGCCGCGGAATCGAGCGAGCGCGGCGAGCGCGTGCGCGACCGGGACGCCCGCATGGCGCGCGGCCGCGATGGCCGCGAGCGCGTTCATCCGGTTGTGCACGCCGAGTTGCGGCGCGTCCGCGGGCCATCGTAGAACG
>JBDTNO010000009.1:0-35901 GCA_039933715.1 Betaproteobacteria bacterium | reverse complement strand
CATCCCACCCGCCCGGCGCGTCGCGCATCCGCGGGTTACGCAGAGCTTCCCTAGCGCCCGTCGCCGCAAGCAGGCAGATCAACCGCCCTCGACCGGCTCGGCGTACGCGGACGGCATCGACGGGTGCTGCACGCTGACCAGCCGGTCGCGGCGCGCCTGCGGGCGACCGTGCAGGAACCGCTCGAGCTCGACCAGCGCGCGACGATAGACCTCGCGCTTGAAGTCGATCACGTTGTCGAGCGGGATCCAGTAGTCGTGCCACCGCCACGCGTCGAACTCCGGATGGTCGGAGGCGCGCAGCGACACGTCGTTGTCGCGCCCGGTCAGGCGCAACAGATACCAGATCTGCTTCTGGCCGCGGTAGCTCCCGCGCCATTCGCGCTTGATCCAGTGCTGCGGTACCTCGTAGCGGAGCCAGTCGCGCGTTCGGCCGAGAACGCGGACGTGCTGGGGCTCGAGGCCGACCTCCTCGCGCAGCTCCCGGTACATCGCCGCTTCCGGCGTCTCGCCGGCGTTGATGCCCCCTTGCGGGAACTGCCACGAATGCTCTCGGATCCGCTTGCCCCAGAAGACCTGGTTCCTGCCGTTGGCGACGACGATGGCGACGTTCGGGCGATACCCGTCGCGATCCAGCATCGCGTGATGCCTCGAATCAATGGGTTGGATCCATTCTGGCACGAAGGCGCCGCGTGGGGAAGCGGCGCCGGCCCCGCAGGTCGGCGAAGCGTCGGCGCCGCGCCGCGTCGGACGTCGCACCGCGGGGCGTCGAGCCCCGCGTCCGTCGTCCGCGGCCGACCTCCGCTCGGCCGGCGCCACGTCCAGCGTGACGCACCGTCCGCGGCGCAGCACGTCGATCGCGAGCGTGCGTCCGATCGCGCTCACGTCGAGCGCGCGCTGCAGGTCGTCGACCGATGCGACGGTCGCGCCGTCGATCGCGACGATCAGGTCGCCGCGCTCGATGCCCGCGGCAGCCGCAAGCGCGCCTCGCTCGAGCGAGTCGACGCGCACCGCGAGATCGGCGGCCAGCGCGAAATGCAGCGCGACGCGACGCGCCACCGGCACCGTCTGGCCGCCGATCCCGAGCCACGCGCGGCGCACGCGGCCTTCGCGGATCAACGCGATCGCCACCCGCTCGGCGAGGCTCGCCGCGATCGCGAAGCACAATCCCTGAGCGGCCGGCACGATCGCCGTGTTGACGCCGATCACGCGTCCGCGCGAGTCGATGAGCGGCCCGCCCGAGTTGCCGGGATTGAGCGGCGCGTCGGTCTGGATCACGTTGTCGAGGAGCCGGCCCGATCGCGCACGCATCGATCGCCCTAGCGCGCTGACGATGCCCGCGGTGACCGTGTGCTGGAAGCCGAGCGGGCTCCCGATCGCGTTCGCGATCTGGCCGACGCGCACCGACGGCGAGTCGCCGAAGCGGCACCATGCGAGATCGTCCGCGCGCACCTTGACGACGGCGAGGTCGGAATCCGGATCGTCGCCGACGATCGCGGCGCCGGCGCGCCGGCCATCGTGGAGCGTCACTTCGATCGCGTCGGCCTCGCCGGCGACGTGGCTGTTGGTGACGTGATAGCCGTCCGGCGTGATCAGGAAGCCCGATCCGGAACCTTCGCGGCTCCGCTCACCGCGTCCTTGCGCACGTTCGACGCGGACATGCGCGACCGCGGGCGCGACGGCATCGACCGAACGCGTGACGGCGGTCGAGTAGGCGTCGAGCAGCGCGTCGTCGTCGGCCGGGCCGAAAGCCCGGGATCGCGGTTCGTCGAGGGGCATGGGGAGCCGGGCGCGACCAGGCGCGGATCCGGTTGCCGGCAGATGCCTGCCGGCCGCGCGCATTTCAAGGAGCGGGCGGCGCGACCGTGAAGACCTGCACGGCGAGCGGCGCCGCCGTCTCGACCGTCAGTCGCCAGCGGGCCGGTTCGGCCGGCACGCGCACCCACGCGACGTCGCCGGCCGAACCCATCGCCACCGGTTGGCCGTCGCGCTCGAGGCGCGTGGCGACGACCGGGCACGTGATCGCGAGCCCGCTCGCCACGATCAGCGTCGCCTCGCGCTGCGTTGTGAACGCGAACGCGTGCTCCGAGGGCGTCCCGCAGCCCTTTCGCGACGGATAGTCCTCGCCGCGCGCGATCGGCAACGACGGTTGCGACACCAGCACCTCGGCGACGCTGCCGAAGCCGAATCCGCCGAAGTCGCGCAGCGCCGCACGCGGCACGAGCGCCGATCGCTGCACGAGGAAGAATGCGTGCTCCCCGGTCGCGGGCACGCCGCCGATCACGACGCGGCTCGCATCACCGCAGCGCATCTGCGCGGGAACGTTGAACTGGCTGTCGACGACCTGCGCGAGATCGCCGTAGAGGTGCACGACGCCGTCGACGCAGAGGCGCCGCCCGATCGCGTCGAGGTGGCGGGTCGACAGGTAATGCAGGCGCGAGTATCGCGCATCGTCGGCGCGTTGCATGTCGACGTGCGCGCCGAGCAGCGGGGGCAGCCGCACGTCGTCGTCGAGCGCCCGCGCGATGCGCGCGGTGCCGACGACGGCGGCCCATGCGACGACGCCGGCGAGCAGCGCGCGCGCGATCGAGACGCCGGCCGCTCGACCCTGCAGCGCGAGCCCGCGCAGTCCCAGCGCGAGCAGGAGCGCGAGCAACGGCAGCGTCGCGTAGAGCATGTAGAAGCGCGTGACGCCGCGGATCGCGGTCGTGAACGCCAGCCACGCGACGAACGAAAGCGCGACCACCAGCACGGTCCGGCGCGCGTCGCGCTCTCCGCGCCATGCGATCAGCGCCAAGCCCAAGGCGGAGCCGAGATAGACGGCGGCAACGAACAGCCGCCACGCCAGGAGCGGTCGTCCATCGCTTGCGATCCAGGTCGCGGTCACGAGGTCCGGAACGCGCCACAACAGATTGTCGGCGACGGTGAGGAACGCGGCATGGCCGACCATGGCGGCGTCGCCCGCGACGTTGCCGGACAACGCCAACGCGTCGTGCAGGTGATCGCCGAGGCGAGACGCCAACGGCAGGAACGGCGCCGCGGCCAGTGCGAGCGCCGCTACGGCGCCCACGGCGCCTCGCGCGCCGACCGTGCGCACGACGCCCGCCGCGACCCACGCGAGCGGCAGCGCGAGCGGAAGCGTCGTCGGATGCGCGTGCAGCGCGAGGCCGAACGCGGCGCCGGATGCGGCGAGCCATCCCGGCGAACGGCGCGTGTGAGCACGCCACAACGCGAAGAGCGTCGCGAGGACGAGGGTCGGCGTGACGCTCGGATGCGCGATCCACAGCGACGTCAGGCTGCCGACCCCCGGCAGCGCCAGCAAGATCGCCCACGCGAGCCCGGTCGCGCGGCCGTACGCCTCGGCCCCGAGCCGGTAGGCGAGCGGGAACTGGAGGCTCGCGAGGACGGCGATCCCCGCGACCACCGCGGTCACCGAGCCACCGATGGCGAGCATCGCGGCGAGCGTGTAATACCAGACCGGGCCGAGGTGCAGCGTGCCCGCGATGATCGGCCCTTCGAGGGGCCAGGCGCGACCCTGCACGATGCGCAGCGCCGCATACAGGTCGCGCGCGAAATCGCCCTCGACGAAGGTGACGAAATACGGCGCCGCGTGCAGCACCGCCAGCAGCGCGACGATCGCCCACGCCAAGCCCGCGCCGACGCCGTCGCACGCGTCGGGAGGAGGTGCCAGCCTGCGCATCGCGCGATGATCCCACGGACATCGATGGGGAGGCGATGGGCGATCGGCGATGGGGAAGGCGGCCCGCGCGGATCGCTGCATCGCGCACCGCCCGATGCGGGCGCGAACGATCTCCTCCCGCCTCTCGCTTCTCGCCTCTCGCCTCTCGCCTCTCGCCTCTCGCCTCTCGCCTCTCGCCTCTCGCCTATCGCCGCCTTCAACCCCCGGCTATCATTCGCGTCCCGACCCCACTCTCCTCTTGCACGATGCTCGCATCGCTCGACCCCGCGCGCGCCCTGCCGCGCGATGCCGCCCACGCGACGCTCGTCGGTCGCGCCTTCCTGCCCGCCGTCGGCGGCCCGTCGCCGATCGTCGTGCGCGATGGCGTCGCCTTCGACCTCGCACCGGTCGCGCCGACGGCAAGCGAACTCCTGAATCTCGCCGACCCCGTGCATGCGGTGCGCTCGGCCCAGGGACTCGCGCGCGTCGGCGCGATCGCCGAGCTCCTTGCCAACAGCGACGAGCGAGCCCGCGACACGAACCGCCCTTGGCTCCTCGCGCCCGCCGACCTGCAGGCGATCAAGGCGGCCGGTGTCACGTTCGTGTCGAGCATGCTCGAGCGCGTGATCGAGGAGCAGGCGCGCGGCGATCCGGCGAAGGCCGAGAGCGTTCGCCGCGCGATCGTGGGCATCATCGGCGACGACCTCGCGGTGACGCCGGGCTCTCCGGCGGCGGCGAAGGTGAAGGATGCGCTGATCGCGCAGGGGGCCTGGTCCCAATATCTCGAGGTCGGCATCGGTCCGGACGCCGAGATCTTCACCAAGTCGCAGCCGATGTCCGCGGTAGGCACGGGCGCGGACATCGGCATCCACCCGAAATCCGCGTGGAACAACCCGGAGCCGGAGATCGTGCTCGCGGTGTCGGCCGCGGGGCGCGTCGTCGGCGCCACGCTGGGCAACGACGTCAACCTGCGCGACTTCGAGGGGCGCAGCGCCCTCCTGCTCGGCAAGGCCAAGGACAACACCGGCTCGTGCGCGATCGGGCCCTTCATTCGCTTGTTCGACGAGCGCTACGGGATCGACGCCGTGCGCCGCGCCGACATCGCGCTACGCGTCGAAGGCGGCGACGGCTTCGTTCTCGACGGATCGAGCTCGATGGCCAGCATCAGCCGCGACCCGCTCGACCTCGCCGGGCAGGCGATCGGCGCCAACCATCAGTACCCGGACGGCTTCGTGCTGTTCCTCGGCACCATGTTCGCGCCGACCAAGGACCGCCTCGGGCCCGGCCAGGGGTTCACGCACGTCGTCGGCGACGTCGTCACCGTGTCGACGCCGACGCTCGGGGCGCTCGTCAATCGCGTGAGGACCAGCGATACGGTCGCGCCTTGGACGATGGGCGCGGGTGCGCTGATGCGCAATCTCGCGCTGCGCGGATGCCTGCGTTGAAAAATCCGGGCGATAGCATTTCTGCGATCGCCGCATGCACGAACGGCGCGAGCGACCCTTGCAAGACGCGCGACTTCAGCGCCGCGGCCTTGCGCCTGCCGACGCCCCCGTATTTCATCTCGACGCCTACTCGGTGCGGCGCATCGTCGTCGTCGGCGATCCGCTCGTCGAGCTGAGGTAATCGGCGGGCGGAGAGGCGACCTCCTCCCCGGCTCGTGCGGCGCTCGGCGTCTCGTCCACCCAGTCGACGCGCAGCCGGTTGTCCACGCCGCGCACCCCCGGGCACGCCTCGACGATCGCGTGCAGCATCTCCTTGGTCGCGCGCGCCGGGACCGGGCCCTCGAGCACGACGATCCCCTCGGTCACGCGCACCTCCACGTCGAGCGCGCGGTCACCGGCCTTCGACACGATCCGGTGCGCGACCTCGTCGCGCAGGCTCGCGTCGGCAAGGCCGCGCAGCGCGCGCGCACGGTCGGACGGCCATTCGTTCAGCGTTTCGATCGCGGGAACACGATCGCGCAAGCTCCTGCGCCGCGGCGCGGGCGTCGCGCCGGCGTCGACCGGCGCCCGCGGCAGTTCCGGCTCCTTCCGGGAAGCGTGAAGGCGCGGCGCTTGTCGCGCATGGAACGCGAAGTCCCGGTCGGTCCACGGGAACGGCGGCGCGATCGCCGGCTCGCCCGGTGCGGATCGCGACGACGACGCGCGCCTCCCGCGCGCCGGGCGCGGCGCGCAGGGCGAGCGGTCGAACGAGGATCGTTTGCGCATCGGCATGAGAAGCTCCTCAAGTTCCCGGCCGGACGCGCCGACCAAACGACGCGCGCGACCAAGACGTCGCTAAATGTTGCACCGGGCGCGCCTCCCGAGGCATCGTCGATCGCCCGATGTGCGTGTGCGGGAAACGCCGACGGACATCGTGGGGTCCGGATGAGGGCATTCGCCGACATGCGCGGCCGGGAGCCTTAGAATGGGCGTCCGCCGGCCATCTTCCGCCTCCGCAGCCACCCCCCGACATCGATCCCATGGCCGACACCGCGACTCCGACCCGCCCGTCCGTTCGCCAGCAACCGCCGTTCCGGGCCGACCACGTGGGCAGCTTCCTGCGCCCGCGCGCGCTCCTCGAGGCGCGCGAGCGGCGCGCCAAGGGCGAGATCGACGCCGCGGCGCTGCGGGCGGTCGAGGACGCCGCCGTCCGCGACATCGTGAAGTTCCAGGAGGACCTCGGACTGCGCGGCATCACCGACGGCGAGTTCCGCCGCACCTATTTCCACATCGACTTCCTGACCCAGCTCGACGGCGTCGAGACCAAGGGCGGCATCGCGATCAGCTTCCACAGCAACGCGGGCAACGTCGACTTCGCGCCGCCGGTCATGCAGGTCACGAAGAAGGTGCGCCACGACCGGCCGATCCAGAGGCGCGACTTCGAGTTCCTGAAGTCGGTGACGCGCCGCACGCCCAAGGTGACGATCCCGTCGCCGACGATGCTGCATTTCCGCGGCGGCCGGCAGGCGATCGACAAGACCGCCTATCCGGCGATCGAGGACTTCTTCGACGACATCGCGAACGCGTACCGCGAGGAGATCGCGGACCTCGCGGCGGCGGGCTGCACGTACCTGCAGCTCGACGACACGAACCTCGCCTACCTGTGCGACGCGAAGATGCGCGAAGGCGCGAAGGCGCGCGGCGACGATCCGAACGAGCTGCCGCGGCGGTATGCCGCACTGATCAACGCCGCGATCGCGACGCGGCCGGCGTCGATGCGTGTCGGCGTGCACCTGTGCCGCGGCAACTTCAGGAGCGCCTGGGCCGCCGAGGGGGGCTACGAGCCGGTCGCCGAGGTGCTGTTCAACGAGCTCGACGTCGACGGCTATTTTCTCGAGTACGACGACGCGCGCTCCGGCGACTTCGCGCCGCTGCGCCACGTGCCGAAGGGCAAGGTCGTCGTGCTGGGGCTCGTCAGCACGAAACTCGACCGGATGGAGACGAAGGACGACCTCAAGCGCCGCATCGACGAGGCGTCGCGGTACGTTCCCCTCGAGCAACTGTGCCTGTCGCCGCAATGCGGATTCTCGTCGACCGTGCACGGCAACGATATCGCGGTCGCGACGCAAGCGGCGAAGATCAAGTTGTGCGTCGACACCGCCCGCGACGTATGGGGTGGCGTCTGAACCCCCGGTACGTGGTACCAACGTGGTACCCCGGGTACCACGTTGGTACCACGTACCGGGGGTGACACCGGGAGGCGCGATGTCCGATGCCACGACGCTCGCGATCGGCCTCGTCGGCTACGGCGAAGTCGGTAAGATCCTCACCGCCGCGTTGACCGAGCGCAAGCTCGCGTGGGTCGGCGCGTGGGACATCCTGCTGCGCGACGCGACGAGCGCGACACCCATGAAGGCGCACGCCGCACGCGCCGGCGTCGACGCCGTGGGATCGATGGCCGAGCTGACCGCGCGCGCCGGCGTGATCGTCTCGGCGGTGACCGCTTCGCAGGCGTGGACCGTCGCCGACGAGGCCGCGCGCTCGATCCGCCCCGGCACCTGGTTCCTCGACCTCAACTCCTGCTCTCCCGGAACCAAGCAGCGCTCGTCGCAACGCGTCGACGGCGCCGGCGGGCGCTTCGTCGAATCCGCGGTGATGACGACCGTCCCGCAGTACGGGATCGGTGTGCCGATGCTGCTCGGCGGCCGTGACGCACCCGCGTTGAGGGCGTTGCTCGCGCCGCTCGGCTTCGACATGCAGGTTGCGGACGAGCGCGTCGGCGTGGCTTCGGCGACCAAGATGTGCCGCAGCGTGATGATCAAGGGCCTTGAGTCGCTACTGGTCGAGAGCCTGGCATCGGCGCGCGCGTACGGCGTCGAGGACCGAGTGCTCGCGTCGCTGCACGAGACGTTTCCCGGGCTCGACTGGGAGAAAGTCGCCTCGTACATGGTGATGCGCACGGCGTTGCACGGCAGGCGACGCGCCGAAGAGATGCGCGAGGTCGCCGCCACCGTGCGCGACGCCGGACTCGATCCGTGGATGTCGTCCGCGACCGCCGAACGGCAGGACTGGATGGCGACGCAGAAGGAACCCGCCGGCTTCGCGCAGGTCGGCAAGGACGCGAACTGGCGCGAGTACGCCGACCGTCTGCTGACGTTGCTCGAGAGGCGGCGACCGGCCGCGGACTGACGCTCGCTAGCCTCCGAAACGCGACGCCGTGCGAGCCCAGCCATCGGGTACGCTGGCCAACGCATAGAACTGCACCGTTTCCACGCGACCCTTCACCGGGGCTTGGTGCAGCTTCTGGTCACCGACGTCGAGACCCGCCGCTTCGGCCGCGCGCCGTGACACGATCAGCGAGCAATCGTATTCCTTGGTGAGGCTCTCGAGGCGCGCACAGGTGTTCACCGTGTCACCGATGGCGCTGACGATCTTCGCCCCCGGCGGGCCCATCGATCCGACGATGGCTTCACTGAAGTGAATGCCGATTCCGATTCGCAGGGGCTGGGACAGGACGCCCGTCAGCCGTCGGTTGAGCGTTTCCAGCCGTGACAGCATCTCGCGCGCCCCGCGCACGGCGGCTGCGGCGCCCGTGGCGGGGTCCCCGTCGTGGAGGCCGTAGAGCGCCATCAATCCGTCGCCGGTGAATTGCGAATAATGGCCGCCGGTGTCGGCCAGCGCCTGGGTCATTTGCTCGAAGAACAGGTTGAGGATGAACAGCACGTCGTAGGGCATCCTCGCCTCGGCCATCGTGGTCGATCCGCGCAGATCGACGAACACGACGGTGATGTACCGCTCGCTGCCCTCCAGGCCGCCCCGGGTGGCGCCGTCGGCGCTGCTGGCCTCGGCGGAGAGGAGCGGCGTGACGCTGAGGTCGGCGGTCGGCCGAATCTGGCAGGCGAGTCGCACGCCGGGCGTCGCTTCGAAGCGCGCAAGCGCTCTCGCCTCGAGGGCTTCCGGCGGGGCGAGCGCCGCCAGCCCCTTGGTCACCTGAATGCGACACGTGGTGCAGCGTGCCCGTCCGCCGCAGACGGATGCGTGCGGGATACCGGCTTCGCGCAAGGTTTCCAGGACGGTCGCCCCGGACAGCATCGCCATCGTGCGGCCGCCCGCGTGCGTCAGCATGGGCGGTCGGCTACGCCGATCCCACCACGCGCGCACGCCGCGACCGCCGAACGGGAGCAGGACCAGCGCGAGATGGGCGGACCAACCGATCGCCGTCACGCGCCGGATCTCGGCGATGGCCGCGTCGGAGAGATTGGCGTTCTCGAGCGCCTGCCGGGCGAAGTCCGGCGATGCCCCGGCCTCGCGCAACACCTGGTTGCCGGCACTGACGTAGCCTGCGAGCGCCAGCGTGGGGAGCAACAAGCCGAATGCGGCGAAGGCGGGCCGCCAATCGTCGTACCAGGGCTTGGTGCGAAGCCAGAAGTGGATGCCGATGCAGGCGTGGATCCAGACGGTCAGCACGGCCACCATCTGGACCGCCCCGAGCCACGGCCACACCACCCATTGCACGACCAGGACCGAGCCGTAGTAGCTGTCGACGCCAGCGAGGTGCTCCGCCACGCGCGTGCTGATCACGTGGTTCATCAACAGCACCGGGATCAAGAGGCCCAGGCCGAGCTGGCACCATTCCCACGTCGACAGGCGAAGATGGCGTCGCACGTAGATCGACCACAGCGCGTTCGAGTAATGGACCAGCAGCGCCGAGGCCAAGAGGGTCGTGCCGAACACGGTCCGCCAGGGCCCCATCAGCGCCAGGAGGACGGGTTGCGCGAAGTCGGACGAGATCAGCAGCGCGCTGTGCGCGCTCAGGTGGCACACGACGAACGCGAGCATCACGAGCGCGCTGCCAAGACGCAGCACGCTCCTCGAAGTCCGCCCCGACCATTCCATCGCGTTACGCTCCGCGCTTAAGGGGAACCGCGCGCGAACAGGCTTCCGGGGTTTGGTCGTTCACCGGATTTCCTGTCTCACGACACCGACACCAGCCGGTGCAGGAGCTGCGGGTCCGCGGCGAGCGCCGCGCTCGCGGCGCGGTGAACCACGCGCCCGCGCTCGAGCACGATCGCCTGGCGCGTCAGCGCGAGCGCGAGCTTGGCGTGCTGCTCGACCACGATCACCGCCATGCCCGTGTCCGCGGTCAGCTCGCGGATCACGTTGACGAGCTCCTGCACGATGATCGGCGCCAGCCCCTCCATCGGCTCGTCGAGGAGCAGGAGGCTCGGGTTGACCATCAGCGCGCGTCCGATCGCGAGCATTTGCTGCTCGCCGCCGGAGAGCTGGTTTCCGAAGTTGCCGCGCCGCTCCTCGAGGCGCGGGAACACCCGGTACACGCGCTTCACCGTCCAGGGCCCGGGACGCGCGACCGCGGTCAGGTGCTCCTCGACGGTCAGCGACGCGAACATCGAGCGCTCCTGCGGCACCCAGCCCAGGCCCGCGCGACTGCGGGCGAACGTCGGCAACGCGGCGAGGTCGCCGCCGCGCCAACGGAGCGTGCCGCTTCGAACGCGCGTGAAGCCCATCAGCGTGACCAGGAGCGTCGTCTTGCCCATGCCGTTGCGGCCGAGCAGTGCCAGCGTGCCGCCTTCGTCCATCGCGAGCGAGACATCGTCGAGGACGATGCCGTCGCCGTAGCCGGCGGTGAGGTTCTCGACCGCGAGCAGCTCAGCCATGCTGCGCCTCGCCGAGGTAGACCTCGCGCACGCGCGGGTCGTCGGCGATCTCCGCGGGCGTTCCTTCGGTCAGCACTTTGCCGCCGACCAGCACGGTGATCCGTTCGGCGAAGCGGAACACGAGATCCATGTCGTGCTCGATGAACAGGATCGTCACGTCCTGCGGCAGGCCCGCGATGACTCCGAACAACTCGGCGCTTTCTCCGGCGGGGATGCCCGCGGCGGGCTCGTCGAGCAGCAGGATGCGAGGCTTGGTCGCGAGCGCGAGCGCGATCTCGACGAGACGCTGCTTGCCGTACGGCAGGTTGCGCGTGAGCGCGTCGGCCTCGCCGGACAGGCGAAGCATGGCGAGAAGCGCACGCGCCTCGTCCGCCTCTTCGCGCTGGCGCGCAACCGTGCGGGTCCAGACGTGCGCGCGGCCCTTGCGCTCGCACACGGCGAGCACGACCGATTCCAGCACGGTGAGGCCGGGGAACAGCGTGTTGATCTGGAACGTGCGCGTCATCCCGCGCTTGACGCGCTGGTACTGAGGCAGGCCGGTGATCCGCTCGTCGCCGAGATAGACGTCGCCGGCGGTAGGGGAGAGTGCGCCGGTGAGGAGATTGATGAACGTCGTCTTGCCCGCGCCGTTGGGGCCGATCAGCGCGTGGCGCGCGCCGTGCGGGAACGACAGCGTGATGTCGCTGTTCGCCGCGAACGCGCCGAATTGCATCGACAAGCCTTCGGTGCGCAACGCCGGGACCGCGATCACTGGCGCCCTCCCCGCAGGCGCGCGACGATCGTGTCGATCGCGCCGAGGAGCCCGCCGCGGGCGAACAGCACGACGACGACGAGCAGGAGCCCGAGCCAGAACTGCCAGTAGACTGGATTGAGGTCCGAAAGCCAGTGGTGCGCGAGCATGAACACGGCCGCGCCGACGACCCCGCCGTAGAGGCGCCCTGTTCCACCCAGCACCAGCATGATCATCAGGTCGGCCGAGCGCGGGAATCCGAACACGTCGAGGCCGACGAACTGCGTCGTCTGCGCGAGCAGCCCGCCGGCGACGCCCGCCATCGCCGCGCTGACCGTGTAGATCGCGATCAGGCGGCGCCCCACCGGCACGCCGATCGCAGGCATGCGCGTCACGTTCTCGCGCACGCCGCGAAGGCTCAACCCGAATGGGGAGGCGACCAGTCGGCGCGCGCCGACGAACAGCACGAACAGCACGGCGAGGCTGTACAGATACGCGGTGCTGCCGGTGAGGTCGAAGCCGAACGCCCCGAAGAGCTTGCCCATCGTTACGCCCGACAGGCCGTCCGCGCCCCCGGTGATCGACGGAAGCTGGTTGGCCGCCTCGAACAGCATCAGCCCGATGCCGAGCGTCACCATGAGCCGCGCGAGATCGGCCCCGCGCACGACGAGGAAGCTCGTCAGGTAGCCGACGACCGCGCCCGCGACGCCGGCGACCAGCAGCCCGGAGATCGGCTCGCTCCAGCCGTGCACGGCGAGGATTCCCGCCGCGTACGCGCCCACGCCGAAGTACGCCGCGTGGCCGAGCGACACGATGCCCGCGTAGCCGAGGATCAGGTCGAGCGACAGCGCGAACAGCGCGGTGATCAGGATCTGGCTGCCGAGCACGCGGTGCTGCGGGAACACGAAGTACGCCGCGAGCGCGCACGCCCAGAATACGATCTCGGGCGCGCGCCAGCGATCGGTCGGGAGGCGCGGCGTCGCGATCGCGGGGGCGACCGCATTGCCGGGATCCGCTTCCCTCACGCGCGCCGCCCGTAGAGGCCCGCGGGGAACAGGATCATCAGCAGCACCATCAGGAAATAGATGATGAACGAGCCGACCTGCGGCACGTAGTACTTGCCCGCGACGTCGCAGATGCCGAGGATCATCGCGGCGACGAGCCCGCCCTTGATCGTGCCCGCGCCGCCGATCGCGACGACGAGCAGGAAGTACACCATGTACTTGAGCGGGAACGTAGGGTCCAGGCCGAGGATGTCGATGCCGAGGCCGCCGCCCAGGCCCGCGAGCCCGGACCCCAGCGCGAACGTCACGCCGAACACGCGGTTGACGTCGATGCCGAGACCCGCGGACGCGACGGCGTTGTCGACCGAGGCGCGAACCTGCGCGCCGAAGCGCGTCTTCAACAGCAGCAGGTGCAGCGCGATCGTGATGACGATCACCACCGCGATCAGGAAGATCCGGTAGGCGCCGAGGCCGAGCCCCAGCACCTGGACCTGGCCGCGCAGGAAGTCCGGCAGCCGCACCGGCTGCTGCGACGGGCCGAAGAAGAACGTCGCGGCCGCGACCGCCATGAACACGAGGCCGATCGAGAACATCACCTGGTCGAGGTGCGGTGCGCGGTAGAGGCGCACGTAGAGCGTGCGCTCGAGCACGATGCCGGCCGCGGCCGCGACGACGAACGCGACCGGCAGCGTCGCGAGGAACGGAACGCCAGCGCGCGTCATCAGTACGACGCACGCGTAGCCGCCGACCATCGCGAACGCGCCGTGCGCGAGGTTGACGAAGTTCATCAGGCCCATCGTCACCGACAGGCCGATGCTGATGACGAACAGGAGGCTCCCATAGGCGATGCCGTCGAACAGCACGCCCACGAGATTCCCTAGCACGTCACCCTCCCCTCGACCGCCAGGCCTGCGTCAGCCCCCGGGACCGACGTTCTCGATCTTGTCGAACTCGATGTTCCACGGCTTGCCGCCGACCATCTTGACTTCGCGCAGGTAGACGTTCTGCACGACGTCGCGCGTCGCCGGGTCGATCATCATCGGGCCGCGGGGGCTCGTCCACTTCATGCCCTTCATCGCCTCGACGAGTTGCTCGCCACTGCCGCCGGGCGCCTTCCTGATCGCTTCGTAGATCAGGTGCATGCCGTCCCAGCCGCCGACCGAGTGGAAATTCGGACGCATGCCCGGGTTCGCCTTCGTCATGGCGTCGACGTACGCCTTGTTCTCCGGCGAATCGTGCGCGGCCGAGTAGTGGAACGACGTGATGACGCCGACGGCGGGCGCACCCATGCTCTCGAGGATGTCGTCGTCGACGACGTCGCCGGGCCCGATCATCTTCATGCCCTGCTGCTTGAGGCCCCGCTCGTCGAACTGCTTCATGACGGCGAGCCCTTCGCCGGACGGCACGAACACGAACAGCGCGTCGGCCTTCGAGTCCTTCGCGCGCTGGAGGAACGGGCCGTAGTCGGGATTGCGCAGCGGCGTGCGCACCGCCTCGACGATCTCGCCGCCCAACTCCTTGAACTTGGTCTGGAAGGTCTTCTCGGAGTCGAGGCCCGGCGCGTAGTCGGTCACCAGCATGAACACGCGCTTGATCCCGTTCTTCGCCGCCCAGGAGGCGATCGGCGACGTGTTCTGCGGCAGCGTGAAGCCGGTGCGGACGATGAACGGCGAGCGCTGCGGGATGACCTGCGTGCCGGCGCCCATGACGATCATCGGCACCCTGGCCTCGGTCGCGACCGGCGCGGCCGCGAACGCGAGCGGCGTCAGCCCGAAGCCCGCCAGGATCGTGACCTTGTCCTGCACGACCATCTCTTGCGCGATGCGCTTGGTCGTCTCGGGCGCGAGGCCGGTGTCGTCCTTCAGGATCAACTCGACCTTGCGGCCGGCGACCGTGGCGCCGTTGCGCTCCATGTAGAGCTTGCAGGCGGCCGAGATCTGCTTGCCGGTCGACGCGAACGGGCCGGTCATCGGCAGGATCAGGCCGATCCTGACCGTGGTGTGCTGGGCGATCGCGAAGCGCGGGACCACGCTAAGCGCGGTGGCGCCCGCGAGGCCTTGCAGCACGCGGCGCCGGGTGGGATGGATGCGGTTCTTCATGGGTACTCCTGGGGGTGTGGGGCGAATCCTACGACAGCGGCGGCCGGCCGGCGTTCGAAACGCGCCGGATCAGCTTCCGCGTGCCTCGGCCATGAGCAGCGACGCGAGCAGCCGCCGTCCCTGCGTGGGCCCGACGTCCGCCTTGACGGCGATGCTGAAAACGGGCTCGGCGACGGTGCCGAGGTTGCGCTGCTGCGATTCGCAGCATGTCCTTGTCCTCGTCGAACGTGCGGCCCACGTTCGCGCGGAGGAACTCGGTGACGTCGGGCTCGTCCAGGCGGAAGTTGCGCGCGAACGCCCAGAAGTAATGGGTCGATCCGATCGTCTCGGGCGTCATCAGGTTGATCACGCGGCCCTCGACGCGGTTGGAGCCCGCCGGTGGCTGAAGCGCTTGCACGCCGACGTCGATCACGATGGTCCCCGGCGGACGATAGACGGTGCGCTGCCAGCGGTCGATGCGGTCGGTCGGCTTGAGCCGCCCGAGGGTTTGGTAGAACGGCGGCGGCGTGCAGCCGGGCATTTCCTTGTCGACGCGCACGACGCCGTCCTCGACCTTCACGACCGCCGGCGACTCGGCGACCGCCTCGTGCCCGATCGTGCGCGTGTGCACGTACGTCTCGTGTGAGAGGTCGAGCAGGTTGTCGTTCAGCAGCCGGTAATCGGCCGCGACGTGATGATAGCCGTCGCTCGCGACCCAGTGAGGATCGTCGAGCCAGTGCACGTCGGGCACGCTCGACGCGTCCGCGCGCTCGGCGTCGCCCATCCAGATCCAGATCAGCCGGTGTTTCTCGACCGCGGGATAGGCGCGCACGCGGGCGCGCACCGGCACGTAGTCCTGGCCCGGGATGCTCACGCACCTGCCGGTCGTGTCGTAGCACAGGCCGTGGTAGCCGCAGCGCAGGACGTCGCCGACGAGCGAGCCCTTCGACAACGGCGCGGCGCGGTGCGCGCAACGATCCTCGAGCGCGACCGGCGCGCCCGCGGTCGACCGGTACATCACGACCGGCTCGTCGCAGATGCGGCGCGGGAACAGCGCACCGGCGACGACCTCGCGCGAGAACGCGGCGACCTGCCAGCAGTCGCGCAGCCACATGGCGATCGTTGTCCCGTCAGCCCGTGGCGTGCCGCGACGGGAGGCGGCGATCGTCGGCGCCGCTCGCGCCGGTCGCGTCCATCGCGAGCCATGCGATCAGCGCCGATGCCACCGCGTCGGGCTGCTCCATCGGCGCCATGTGGCCGCAGCGGTCGAACACCGCGAGGCGGCTTCCGGGTACCAGCGCGGCGATTTCCTCATGTTGCGGCAGCGCGCTCCACGCGTCGTCGCGCCCGCAAGCGACCAGCGCTGGCACCCGCACCGATCGCAGGAGATCGGCGACGTCGGGACGCGCGAGCAGCGCGGCGATCTGCGCCGCGTAGCGATCCGGCGTCTGCCGCTCGATCATGGCGAGGATCGCCTCGACGAGGGGCGCGTCGCGGAGCCGCTGGGGATGCACCATCGCCTGCATCCACTCGCGGCCCATCGCGCGCATGCCCTGATCGCGCGCGAGCGCGAGCAACGCGAGGCGGCGCGTGCGCTCGTCGTCGCCGGCACTACCGTCGGCGCGACTGCGGTAGCCGGTATCGAGGAGTGCGATCCGCGTTACGCGCCCGGGCGCGCGTCTCAATACTTCGAGCGCGACGCGACCGCCCATCGAATGCCCGGCGAGCGCGAAGCGCGGCGGTGCGTACGCGAGCACATGGACCGCCATCGCCTCCAGCGTCGACTCGGACGAATAATCGGCCACCGCGCACTTGGCATGTCGCCCTAGCGCGGGCAGAACCGGCGCCCACGACGCGCGATCGCACAAAAGGCCCGGCAACAGCAGCAGCGCCGGTCGGTCGTCGGCCATGGCCGTCATGAGAAAGCGCTCGCCGAACTCAATGACGCCGCGCCGAAGCATTGACCGCGCGCGCGGTCCTGTTTCCGAGCCGCGGGAACACGCGCCGCGCGTTGCCCTCGAAGATCTTGTGGCGGTCTTCGGCCGAGAGCGCCTGGAGCTGATCGACGTAGCGGCGCGTGTCGTCGTAATGGTGGCCGGTGTCGGGGTCGATGCCGCGCACTGCGCCGACCATCTCGGAGGCGAACAGGATGTTGTCGACCGGGATCACCTTGGCGAGCAGCTCGACGCCCGGATAGTGGTAGACGCAGGTGTCGAAGAACACGTTGTTCAACAGGTGGTCCTTCAACGGAGGGCGTTTCATGTCCTGCGCGAGCCCCTTGTATCGGCCCCAGTGGTACGGCACCGCCCCGCCGCCGTGCGGAATGATGAACTTGAGCGTCGGGAAATCGTGGAACAGGTCCGAAGTCAGGAATTGCATGAACGCGGTCGTGTCGGCGTTGATGTAATGCGCGCCGGTCGCATGGAAGCACGGGTTGCACGAGGTGCTCACGTGAACCATCGCGGGCACCTCGAGCTCGACCATCTTCTCGTACACCGGATACCACCAGCGGTCGGTGAGCGGCGGCTCCTTCCACCAGCCCCCTGACGGGTCGGGATTGAGGTTGCAGCCGATGAAGCCCAACTCCTTGACGCAGCGCTCGAGTTCCGGGATGCAGCCTTCCGGCCTGGCCCCGGGCGACTGCGGAAGCTGGCACACGCCGACGAAGTTGTCCGGGTAGAGCTGGCACACGCGGTGGACGAGGTCGTTGCACAGATGCGTCCACTCGCGGCTCGTCGACTCGTTGCCGATGTGGTGGGCCATGAAGCTCGCGCGCGGCGAGAAGATCGTGAGGTCGGTGCCGCGCTCGCGCTGCATCTTGAGCTGCGCGTTCTCGAGGCTCTCGCGGATCTGGTCGTCCCGGATCGCGAGGTCGGAACGACGGGGGGACTTTGACGGGTCGTCCAGCGCGGCGACCTGCTTCCTGCGCCAGGCCTCGAGCTCGGCGGGGGCGGTCGTGTAGTGGCCGTGGCAGTCGATGATCATCTTCGGCCTCGCGTCGACGTCAGGCTTGCGCGGCGAGCTGGCGCTCGAGGCGGTCGAGCGTGCGGTAGCACGGCAGCACCTGCGCGACGCTCGCGTTCGGCTCGCGGTGCTCCCGGATCGCCGCGACGAACTCGCGATCCTGCAATTCGATCCCGTTCATCGAGACGTCCACCTTGCTGACGTCGATCCTGTTCTCCTTGCCGTCGAACAGATCGTCGTATCGGGCGACGTAGGTCCCGGTGTCGCCGATGTAGCGGAAGAACGTGCCCAGCGGGCCCTCGTTGTTGAACGAGAGCGACAGCGTGCAGATCGCGCCGGTCGATGCCTTGAGCTGGATCGAAAGGTCCATCGCGATCCCGAGCGCCGGGTCGATCGGCCCCTGCACCGCGTGCGCGGTGACGATGGTTCCGCCGGACTGCCAGGCGAAGAGATCGACCGTATGCGCCGCGTGGTGCCACAGCAGGTGGTCGGTCCACGAGCGCGGCTGGCCGAGCGCGTTGATGTTGGTGCGCCGGAAGAAATAGGTCTGCACGTCCATCTGGAAGATGCGGAACTCGCCGGCGCGTATGCGCTTGTGAACCCACTGGTGGCTCGGGTTGAAGCGTCGCGTGTGGCCGACCATCGCGACCCTCGCCGCCGCCTTCTGCGCGGCCGCGACGGCTTCGGCGGCCTCCAGCGTGTCGGCCAGCGGGATCTCCACCTGCACGTGCTTGCCGGCCGCAAGACACGCGATCGCCTGGCTCGCGTGGAGCTGCGTGGGCGTGGCGAGGATGACCGCATCGACGTCGTCGCGGCGCAGGCTGTCGGCGAGGTCGGTGCCGACATGGCCGACGCCGAACCTGCGCGCGACTTCCTCGGTCGGCGCATGCGTCCGCCCGACGAGCGAGGTGACTTCGACGCCGTCGATCTTCGCGAGCGCTTCGAGGTGCTTGACGCCGAATGCGCCGGCGCCGGCGAGGCAGATGTTCATCGGTCGCGTCTTCCCGCTCAGCGTGGATTCTCGAGGATGATGTGGCCGACCGCGGTGTTCGACGCCGGCACATGGTAGAAGCGGTAAATCTCGCGCGCGGCGCGCTCGAGCGCGCCGCGCATGATGAGCCACATCACGAGCTCGATGCCTTCGGAGCCCGCCTCGCGCACGTACTCGACGTGCGGGATCTTCGCGAGGCTCTCGGGATCCTCGGTCAGGAGGTCGAGGAAACGTGTGTCGAATGCGCGGTTGATGAGGCCGGCGCGCGGTCCTTGCAGCTGGTGCGACATGCCGCCGGTGCCCCAGACCATCACGTTCAGGTCCTGGTCGAACGACTCGATCGCCTTGCGGATCGCACGCCCGAGGTTCCAGCACCGGTTCCCGGTGGGCGGCGGGTACTGGACGACGTTCACGGCGAGCGGGATCACCTTGCAAGGCCAGGCCGCGGGCTGCCCGAACATCAGCGACATCGGCACCGTAAGCCCGTGGTCGACGTCCATCCGGTTGACGATCGTCATGTCGAACTCGTCGAGGATCGTCGACTGCGCGATGTGCCAGGCGAGCTCGGGATGGCCCTCGACCATCGGGACCGGCCGCGGTCCCCAGCCTTCGTCGGCGGGTGCGAACGACGGCGCGCAGCCGATCGCGAAGGTCGGGATGATTTCGAGCGAGAACGCTGACGCGTGGTCGTTGTAGACGAGCACGACGACGTCGGGCCGGTGCGCGGCGATCCAGCGCTTGGAAAAATCGTAGCCGGCGAACACCGGCTGCCAGTACGGCTCGTGTGTCTTGCCGAGGTCGATGGCCGCGCCGACGGCCGGGATGTGCGACGTCGCGACACCTGCGGTGATGCGTGCCATCGTCAGCGCCCCGGATCCGACTTGCTGCGATTGCCATCCGGCGTACGCCCGCCGGCCACCATCATCGCCTTGTACTGCTCCTCCGCCATGCCGGTCATCTTCGAGGCGAGGTTCTGGAACGAGAAGCCGTCGGTCGCGCCGATCTTGGCGAGGAAGTAGATGTTGCCGCCGAGATCGATCATCCGGTTGTAGTCGCGGGCCAGCACCGCCTGCCTCTGGTCGGCCGTCATCGGGAAGCGCTCGAGGTACGCGCGCTCGTCGGCCTTGAACGCGATGCGGTTCTCCTCCTTCATCAACGACATGCAGAACATGTTCAGGTGATAGCCGAGGCGCGACTGCGTCGCGTCGAACACCGTCGTGCCCGGGATGTCCCGGAATTCGCTGATGTAGGCCTTCATCGCGCGGTCAGCTCCAGTAGAGGCGCATCGGATTGTCGACGAGGAGCTTACGCTGCAACGCCGGCGTCGCCGCGATGCGCGGCACGAAATCGACGAGCTTGCCGTCGTCGGGCATGTGCGTCTTCATGTTCGGGTGCGGCCAGTCGGTACCCCACAGCACGCGGTCGGGAAACGCCTCGACCAGCCGCTTCGCGAACGGAACGACGTCGTCGTAGGCAGGCGGCCCGGTAACCGACAGGCGCTCCGGGCAGCTGACCTTCGACCACACGTTCGGATGCTCGCGCATCAGGCGCACGAAGCGCTCGAACTCCGGCCCGTCGACCGGCTTGCGAACGTCGGGTCGCCCCATGTGGTCGACGACGACGGTCGTCGGCAGCGCGGTGAAGAATTCCCACAGGTCAGGCAGGTCCTGCGCCTCAAAGTAGACGACGACGTGCCAGCCAAGCGGCGCGATCCGGTTCGCGATCTCGAAGAGCACTTCGCGCGGCGTGAAATCGACCAGCCGCCGCACGAAATTGAAGCGCGTGCCGCGCACGCCGGCCGCGTGCATCGCGCGAAGCTCGCCATCGGTCACGTCCCGTCCGACCGACGCGATGCCGCGCGCCCTGTCGTTCGAATGCGCGAGCGCGTCGACCAACGCGCGATTGTGGGTGCCGTGGCAGGTCGCCTGCACGATGACGTTCCGCTCGAACCCCAGGAAGTCGCGCAGCGCGAAGAGCTTCTCCTTCGGCGCGTCGCAAGGTGTGTACTTGCGCTCGGGCGCGTACGGGAACACCGCCGCCGGCCCGAAGACGTGGCAATGCGCGTCGACTGCGCCGGCCGGCGGCACGAAGCGCGGCTTCGATGGGTGCGGGTGGAAGGGAAGGTAGTCGGCGTCCATGTTGCGGAGAGTGGAGTCGGCGGTCGGCGGTCGGCGGTCGGCGGTCGGCGGTCGGCGGTCGGTGGTCGGTGGTCGGTGGTGGGAAGGTGCTGTTTCGCATCGACCGCGGCGCCGAGCGTCGGCGGTGACTCGTCGATCGATCGCGCACCGCCGACCGCCGACCACCCGTCAATCGATATACCTGAGGCCGGCTTTCGCGAGCGCATCGCGCATGCCGTAGAGGTCGAGGCCCAGCTCGCCGGTCGCGAGGCGCTTTCGGTTCGCCTCTTCCTTCTTCTCGCGCGCATCGGCCGCATCGGCCACCGCGGCGACGCGCTCGCGCGGGACGACGACCACGCCGTCGTCGTCGGCGACGATCGCATCGCCCGGGTTCACGACGACGCCGGCGCACACGATCGGCACGTTCACCGACCCGACCGTCGCCTTGACGGTGCCGCGCGCGTTGATCGCGCGCGACCACACCGGGAACTTCATCTCGGCGAGCGTGCGCGCGTCTCGGACGCCGGCTTCGATGACCAGGCCGAACGCGCCGCGCGCGCGGTACGAGGTCGCGAGCAGGTCGCCGAACATCCCGTCGTCGTTCTCGGCGGTGACCGCGACGACGACGATGTCGCCGGGCTTCACCATCTCGGCGGCCACGTGCAGCATCCAGTTGTCCCCGGGCTGCGCGAGTACGGTGATCGCGGTCCCGCTCGCCGCCGCGCCCGGCCACACCGGGCGAAGGGTAGGCTTCATGAGGCCGGTGCGCGCCTGCGCCTCGTGCACGGTGGCGACGCCGTAGCGGCCGAGCCGCTCGACCGCGTCCGCGTCCGCGCGCGCGACGTTGCGCACGACGATTCCCGTTTTTCCGAATTCGCTCATCGTTGCTCCTCGGCGCCGGCGCAGGAAGCCGCGCCCGGCCATCGTTCGATCCGGCAGTTTGCGCCGCGACCTCTGCACATGAAAAGCGCGATCGTCGCGCGGCAGGAGACGCCGGATCGGCCTGTCACGCCGGCTCCATTCCATGGCGGCGCTTCGCGTCGTCGGCCGCAGGAGACGCCATGAAGGCGAGCATCGCGCTTGCCTCCTCCGGGTGCGTCGATGTCGCGGCCACGCCGCCCGCGAACGTCGTGACGCTCTGGATCCCGGGAGGCAGCGGTCCGAGCACGTCGATGCCCTCGACGTTCATGAGCTCGGAACGCTGCTGGAATCCGAGCGCGATGCTCCCGTCGGCCACCAGCTTGCCCACCGGCACGCCCGGCGGCGCCTGCACGATGCGCGCCTCGATCGCCTCGGCGATGCCCCAGCGGTCGAACAGGCCGGCGAGATAGGTTCCGCTCGGCCCGGTCGAAAAGCCGACGGTGGTCGCGGCGAGCACCGCGCGCCGGAGCGCGTCCTCGGTTCCGATGTCGGGCCGCGGAGCACCGGATCGCACGGCCATCCAGATGCCGGAACGCACGAGGTCGATGCGGCTGCCGTCCACCACCTTCCCTTCGCCCATCAGCCGATCGATCACGTCGGCCGCCAGCACCACCGCGTCGAACGCCTCGCCGGCCCGCACGCGCTTCGCCGCGTCCACGCCGCCGACCGCCTCGAGCAGGACCTCGTGCGCCGAACGACTGGCGAACGCGCGGGCGAGCTCGGCCAGCACCGGGCGCGTGGCCATCGACGAGACGATCCGGATCGGGGAGGACATGCGGGCCGGGTATCCTGCGCCGCGACCGCACCAGATGGAAGCGCTATTGCTAGACTAGCAGTTATGCCGGATCGGCATGACTGTGGCGGTGGATCGTCGCGGTCGGAAATGGCAGCGTCGCTCCGGCACGGTCCTACTGCCGACCGCCCACGCTTCTCCCATTCATGGACCTGAAGCAGCTCGAATACTTCGTCGCAGTGGTCGACCTCGGGGGGTTCACGCGCGCATCGCGCCTGCTCGGCGTCGCGCAGCCGGCGATCAGCCGGCAGGTGCGCGGCCTCGAGGTCGAGTTGCGACAGAGCTTGCTGTTGCGCAACGGCCGCGGCGCCGTGCCCACCGAGGCGGGCAAGCGTCTCCTCGATCACGCCCGCAGCATCCTTCTGCAGGTCGAGCGAGCGCGCCGCGAGGTCGAGGACGCGAAGGGCGCGCCGGCCGGGCATGTCGTGGTCGGCCTGCCGCCGACTCTGGCGCTCGCTCTGACGGCGCCGATCGTGCGCGAGTTCCGCCGCCGCTTTCCGAAGGCGACCATCAGCATCGTCGAGGGGCTGTCGGTGAACATCCGCGAGTGGGTCGTCGTCGGCCGCGCCGACGTCGGCGTGCTCTACAACCCGTCGCCCTCGCCCGCCGTCGAGCTGACGCCGCTCCTGGAGGAGCACCTGTGCCTCGTCAGCCGGCGCATCGCGAAACGCCAGTCCGCCACCGTGCGATTGCGCGACATCCCCGACTATCCGCTGATCATCCCGAGCCGGCCGCACGCGATCCGCGCGCTCGTCGAGACGCGGCTCGCGGCGCTTGGCATGCGACCACAGGTCGCGCTCGAGATCGACGCGATCGGCGCGATTCTCGAGCTGGTCGCCGAAGGACAGGGCCACGCGATCCTTTCGCCGCGCGCGGTGCGAACCGCGGAGGTCGCGCGGAGGCTGGTGGCGCGTCCGATCGTGCATCCGCGGCTCACGAGCTCGCTCGCGATCGGCGTGTCGGCGCAGCGCCCGTCGACGCCGGTGCAGGAGGCGGCGGTCGCGCTGATCGCGTCGCTCTTGCGGCGCGACGCCGACGCAACGCCCGCGAAGCCGCGCGCCGCGCGCGGCTAGGCTTCCGGCGATCCCGTATCGACCTCGCCGCGCTGGATGCCCGCGCGCGCGGCGCGGGCGAGCGCGATGTACTTGGCGCGGAATGCCTGAAGCTCCGCTTCCTCGAGCTCCTCGAGGTCGAGCAGCGCCGTGTGCGCGCCCTGCGTGACCCGGATCAGTTCGTCGAGCTTCACCTGCATCGCCTCGGTGTCGCGCATTTGCGTGTTCTGGATCACGAACACCATCAGGAACGTCACGATCGTCGTCCCGGTGTTGATGACGAGCTGCCAGGTCGTGCTGTAGCCGAACGCCGGGCCGGTCGAAGCCCAGATCACGATCGTCGCGACGGCGAGCATGAACACGGCCGGACGCCCGCAGAACCGCGCGACCGCCTTGGCGAACTTCGAATAGAGAAATGTCTCGCGCATGAGCTACTCCTCACGATGGGGCGGCGACGGCGCCCCGGTCATCGTCGCACGCCTCAGTGGCTCTCGACCGGGCTCGAGACGAGCCAGCTCTGCGCGTAGTCGATGTCGCCCGCCCGCTCGAACCCCGAAAGCGTGAATGCCTGCTGGCTCATGCCGACGAGGACCGGCTCGTAGAGCGTCAACCGCTCGGCGCCGCGCCACGAATCCGACGCGATCAGCCGAGCGAGCTTGAGCGAGCGGTGGCGCACGCCGTCTTCCATCTGCTCGACGCGAAGCTCCCCGACAATCGGCTTCTGGTTCACGATCTCGAGCCGCGACAGCGCGCGGCCCCGGTTCAGCAGCAGTCGGACGGCGAAGCGCATCGTCTGAACCGTATGTTTGTACGGTAGTCTACGCGAATCGCGTCCCGTCGGGGACCCGTCGCGACACTGCGCGCCCGGGATTTCATGCGTTCACGATCGGCGGCTCGGCGATCTTCGCCTCGCGCTACGCGCTGCCCGACATCGGTCTCGTCGGGCTCGCCGACAGGGGCGACGGCACCTGCGACATCGCGGCCGCGGCGCCGCAGCCTTTCATGGCGGACGGCGACGACGGCTACGTCAAGAGCGTCGTGCGCACCGGCAAATCCTACGTGGCGCCCGGCGTCGGCGGCATCCTGCCCAAGGACCAGGAGCGCGAGCGCAAGAGCAGCGCGCCGACAAGGCGCAGGTCTTCGTCGATCTGGCGGTCATCGAGCGCAAGCTTTGCATCGCGCCCGCCGCGCGCGCGCGAAACGCTGATCATCGGCCGCCCAGATGTTCGCGTCGCGGCGCGGCCTCGGTTAGCTCTTGAATGAACGGCGTCCGATCGCACAACGACGCAACGATCGTGGAGATCAACCGGCCGATCGTCGCATTCGCCGCAACCGTCAGCACGTTGCTGCCTCACATCGACCACCGGTTGCGCCGGCGGGAGTGAGCGCGACGGCCCGCCTCAGTTCTGCTTCGAAAGGAACACCGCGGCCTTCTGCATTTTCGGGTTCGCACCGTTGGCCGGCATGCCCGTAGCGGGGGTCGCGTAGACGCGCACGCTCACGCCGCGTACGAGCACCGTCGAATGCGTGGTGGTCGCGTACATGATGTAGGTGCCCGGGTCGTGCTCGGCGAAGCCATCGGGGCGCTGCGTGCTGACTTCCGCCGGAAAGAAGAGGCTCGTCGTCGGCGTCGGGACCAGGTAGTCGATGGCGAAGTTCGCCGGGTCGAGTCCGGTGACCGGCCCGCCTTCCTCGTTGGTCACGACGACCGCCAGCGCGAGGACCTTCAGGCTGCTGCCGGAAGCCTGGCGCAGGTAGCCGGAGAGCGACCACGGAGCCGCGTGGACCGCAGCGGGAACGATCAACAAAAACGCCGCCAAGGCGGCGGCCCATCGGTTAAAGCCGGTGCGCATCCTGCATCTCCCCTGGCGTGCGTCGTTCGACGTGTTCGACGCCTGCATTGCACGGTCGAGTCGTCGAGGGGTCGAATCGCCCTTCGATCGGCTCGCGACACTTCTGTCCGCTGGCGCCAACGGGCGATTTTACCCTGACCTCGATCGGCGGCTACGGTCGCGCGTTGGCACGGCCGGCCACGGTCATCCGCCGGCGCGCGACCATCGATGGCCGCGCGCCGGGACGGCGTGTCAACGCACGAAGAGCGCGATCAGGATGATGATGGGAATCGGGATGCCGATGAGCCAGAGCAGGAGCGATCGCATGGCTTTCTCCGAGAGTGGGGGATGACGGTCAGGCCAGGCGGCGACGGCCGCCGACCATGGCGAAGTACGCTGCGGCGAACGCGCCCACCAGCAACGAGACGAACACCCACAGCGCAGTCACCGCGGCTGCCTTGCGTGCGGCGTCGGCCGCAGACCTCGCGGCGGCGGCGACGTCGTCGACACGCTTGGACGCGTCCGCCGATGACAACCCGGTGCGCTTTTCGATGACGGTCGCCAGGTACGAGCGGTCGCCCGCCGTGAGCTCGCCCTGCACCAGCGAGCGTGCGAGCACGCGACCCGTCTCGGCACGAACCGCCTGCGAATCGGTCCCGGGTTCCTGCGGGCGCGATCCCCTCAGCAGCATGTCGACGAAGTACTCGCTGTCGGTCGCAGACGTTCCGGCGGCGGCGCTCGCTGACGATGCAACCGTCGCGGCTGCCGCGCTGGCGGTCACGGTCGCGCCGACCATCGACGAAGCAGCCGATGCCAGCAGCGCGGCGCTCCCGATCGTCGCCACCGCCCACGCAAGCAGGCCGTTCGCGGTGTCGCGGAAATAGCTCTCGTCGTCGTCGACGTCGGTCCAGCGCGCCCGCAGCCGTCCGGTCAGGTAACCGCCGAGCCCGGACGCGGCCGCGGCCATCAGCAGCAGCCACGCGATCGCGCCGATGCCGACGGCTTTCGCGGATGCGCCCGCGTAGGCCCATGGCGAGATGCTCGACAGGCCGAGTCCGCTTCCGAGCGCGAGAAGGATCAGCGAGAGCGCGGCCGCGGCGACGGCGCCGGCGAAGATGGCCGGCCACGAGACGGCGGACTGCCGCGCCGGAACGGTTTCATGCGACGCGACGGCCGGCACGGCGATAGCCACGGTGGACATGATGGTTCCCCCCAAGGTGAGCGACGCGACGCCGCGTCGGACACGGGAAGTATCCGGAGCGCCGTTGCGGGGGAGAGCGGTACAGCGCTGATCGCGCTGTCGGCATCGGGACTACGCAGCGGGCGCTTCGACGCCGCGACAGCGCGACGACAGCAGTGACGGAGCGCCGACCGATCGCTGTGCGACCAGGCGCGACAAAGTTCCGCGGTACTGCGCGGCTATGAGCCGGCATGGGACTGGCGGCAATGCGGGATTCACCTTGCGGCGAAATTTCCCCGCACGGCAAGACGGACGACCTCAGATCGTCTGGCGGCCCGTTCGGATGCCTTCGAGGCGCCTCTGCGCGACCTTGTTTCCGTCCGCCATGGCCGCTGTCTCGTTGCGGAAGACGTGCTCATGGACGTCCTCGGTGACGACGAACGGCGTTCCGTCCTTGCGCCCCACGATGCGGAACGATGGCGACCAGGTACCCGGCGCCTGCCCTGCTATCGTGGTGACGCTGATCTCGACATGCGTGAATACACCCACGTGGCCTCCTGCCCGTGCCGCCGGGATGACGGAGATCCAGTGTAGCAAGCAAGTCGGGCCTGCAACGGCTCAATTCTCGGGGGCGCCACGCTTCGCATCGCCCCTGACGCTTGCCTTGGGCGGCAGCAGGGCGCACCAAAATTCGCGCTTGGGCTAGCCGCGCGCCACGCTTCGAGGACGATTTGGGGGCTGTGCTTGCAGCGGACGCTCCGCGACGCATGTATCCAGGAGCGCTGCGGACGGTGCGGAATGGAGCCAGCTTCAAAGCTGGCGGAGAGGGCGGGATTCGAACCCGCGGTAGGGGTTAGCCTACGCACGCTTTCCAGGCGTGTGACTTAAACCGCTCATCCACCTCTCCGGTGGGGCGGATTTTACCCGACCCCCCTCTCTCCCGACCGCGTGCGCTACGCTTGCGGGGAACGCAGGGCGCGCTCGCGGCATCCATCGAAGCGACCCCTCGCCGCCCATCCGGAGATTTCCATGCCCAAGTCCGTCCGCAGGTCCGCCCGCGCATCGTCCCGCCCTAAGCCGCTCGAGCGTCCGAAGCGCGAGGAGGCCGAGGAAGCGGTACGCACGCTCCTGCGCTGGGCCGGCGACGACCCGACGCGCGAGGGCCTGCTCGACACGCCGAGCCGCGTCGTGCGGTCGTACGAGGAGTTCTACGCCGGCTACGAGCACGATCCGAAGCTCGTCCTATCGCGCACGTTCGAGGAGGTCGAGGGCTACGACGAGATGATCGTGCTCACCGACATCCGCTTCGAGAGCCATTGCGAGCACCACATGGCGCCGATCATCGGCAAGGTGCACATCGGCTACCTGCCGGACCGGCGCGTCGTCGGCATCTCGAAGCTCGCGCGCCTCGTCGACGTGTACGCGAAGCGGCTCCAGATCCAGGAGAAGATGACCGCGCAGATCGCCGACACGTTGCAGGAAGTGCTGCGACCGCGCGGTGTCGCCGTCGTCGTCGAGGCGGCGCACGAATGCATGACGACGCGCGGCGTCCACAAACCGGGCGTGTCGATGGTGACGAGCCGCATGGTCGGCGCGTTCCGAGACGACGCGATGACGCGGCGCGAGTTCCTGGGCATCGTCGGCTTCACCGGCCGGAGCGCGCTGCCCAATGCCTGAGCGCGTCGCGTCAGCGGTCGAGCGTGAAGAGCTCCTGCGGCTTCGCGACGCCCTTCAGCGCGTAGCGGCCGAGGCTCACCAGGCGCGAGCGCGCGTCGCCCGCGGCCTGCGCGAACACGTTCGACACGATGATCGGCTGGTCGAGGGAGCCGCACAGCGCCTCGATGCGCGCGGCCTCGTTCACGGCGGCGCCGAGCACGGTGAAGTCCAGCCGGCGCGCGCTGCCGACGTTGCCGTAGAGCACCTCGCCGATGTGCAGCGCGATGTGCGCGTAGGTCACCGGCAATCCGTCCGCAGCCCGGCGTTCGCTGACGCTCGCGACGCGCAGGCGAAAGTCCACCGCCGCGTCGAGCGCGCGCAAGCACGCGGACGACTCATTTGCGCCCGGAAAAATCGCGAGCAGCCCGTCGCCGATGAACTTGAGCACGTGGCCGCCCTGCCCTTCGATCGCCTCGACCTGCGCTTCCGCGTAATCGTTGAGCATCGCGAGCACCACGTCACCGGGGCTCGTGTCGGCCACGCGCGTGAACCCGACGAGATCGGCGAACCAGACGACCGCGCGCATCGGCTCCGCGCGGCCGCGGATCACGTTGCCGGCGAGGACGCGCTCCGCCGCATGCTGCCCGAGATAGGTGGCGAGCAGCGTGCGCGTCGTGCTGTGCTGGGTTCGACCGAGGAAGGTCGCCGACAGCGCCGGCATGATGGCCGCGAGGAGCTCGATCGACGCGTCGTCGAAGCCGGCCGGGCCGTCGGAGAGCCACGACGTGATGACGCCGCGCGACTCGCCGACCCAGATCGACGGACCGACACGCTCGACCAGCGCCATGTAGTCGGTCGCACCCCGCGCGCGGAACGTGTCCAGCACCGGGAATTCGCCGGGCTGGTAGCCGTCGCCGAGGCGGCGACGCAGCCGGGCATCGGTGCCGGCGACCAGCGTGCGGAACGGGCTGATCTTCCATGCTTCCGTGCCCTCAGGTGTCGGATCGCGAAAAAACATCTCGCGCACGCTGCGCTCGCCGCGAGCCCATCGGACCATGTGGCTGTCGAACGACGGGTCGAGGAAGCCGCAGCCGACCGCCGCGCGCATCAAGGGCACGCCGTCCGCATTCAGGCGCTCGCACAGGCGCTCGACCAACGCGAGCTCGTCGCAGCCCTCGAGGGCGTCGCGGAGAATCGCGTCGACATGGGGGCTCGGGCTCATGCGCTCAGCATGCCACGCTCCTCGATGAATCGCACGACGGTGTCGAGGCCCGCTTTCGTCTTGAGGTTCGTGAACACGAAGGGACGCTCGCCGCGCATGCGTTTCGCGTCGCGCTCCATGATGTCGAGCGACGTGCCGACGTAGGGCGCGAGATCGGTCTTGTTGATGATCAGGAGGTCCGAGCGCGTGATGCCCGAGGCACCTGTGCGCGGGATTTTCTCGCTCCCCGCGACGCCGATCACGACCAGCCAGAGGTCGGCGAACTCGAGCGAGAGCTCGAGGAACACCTCCTGGAATCTCGCGCTTTCCGTCACGTCGCGAGGCCGACCGCGAACCAGACGCCCGCCGCGGCGACGAGGGCGCCGGCGATTCGCAGGCCGTACCGCGATGCGATGCGCAGCATTAACCCCACGCCCATTCCAGCGAGGTGCAGGAGCGCGGTTGCGGCCACTAGCCCGCCGAGATACGCGTTGTAGTCGCCGCTGCTGCCCGCCTCGGTTCCGTGCGCATAGCCGTGGAACGCGCCGAACAGCAGGCAGATCGCAGCAGCCGCGTACACGGAAAACGCCGTGGCGCGCATGATCATCGCGCCCAGGATGATCAGCGACACGACGATCATCGTCTCGCCGGTGCCGAATTTCGGATGGCCGATGCCCGCCCACGCACCGGCCAGCATCGCCACGACGAACGCAAGCGGCAGGATCCAGGAGCGCCGCCACGGATAGGCCATCGCCCACAGTCCGACCGCGAACGCGGCCAGCATGTGGTCGATTCCCGTGGTCACGTGCAGGACGCCGTCGCCGAGGCCTGCGATGTCGCCGTGACCTGCGTGGGCGAGCGCCGCGACGGGCGCGCAGACCGCCGCGAGGGCCAAGCTATGCAACGGACACGGTCGGAATCGGGTCATGGCGCACCTCATGGGATCGGGTGGTGAACGGTGACGAGCTTGGTGCCGTCGGGATACGTAGCCCCCCAGGGGGCCGCGCGCCCTTGGGACGGCCCGGCGGGCGCGTGCGACGCGTGGTCGACCGTCATGCCGCCGCCGTCATCCCGCGGTGCGCCCAGCCGGTCATCCGCCGCTCGAGCACCGCGAAGAACTCGTACATCACCATCGCCATCACTCCGATCACGAACAGGCCGGCGAAGACGAGCGGCATGCGCATCGACGAGGCGGCCGCCATCATCAGGTAGCCGATGCCGTCGTTCGACGCGACGGTCTCGGAAACCACGGTCCCGACGAACGCGAGCGTGATCGCGACCTTGAGCGACGCGAAGAAGTACGGCAGCGAGCGCGGCAGGCCGACTTTGGTCAGCACGTCGAGGCGCGTCGCGCCGAGCGCGCGCAGCACGTCCTCGAGCTCGGGCTCGAGCGTCGCGAGCCCGGTCGCGACGTTGACGACGATCGGGAAGAAGCAGATCAGGAACGCGGTGAGGATCGCCGGCACCGTGCCGATGCCGAACCAGACGACGAGGATCGGCACGAACGCCGACTTCGGCACGCTGTTGAAGGCGACCAGCAGCGGATAGAGCGCGCTGTAGACGAAGCGCGAGCTGCCGACGATCACGCCGAGCACCACGCCCACGGCGACGCCGATCGCGAAGCCCGCCATCGTCGTCCATAGCGTCTTCCACGCGTGGCCGGCGATCGTCGGCGCGTGCTCGACGAGCGAGCGGACGATCTCGACCGGCGACGGGAAGATGAAGTCGGAGATCTGGAATGTCGAGCAGACGAGCTGCCAGACCACGAGGATGGCCGCGCTCAGGATCCACGGCGCCCATCGCTCGATGCGACGCTGCTGCGTGTTCACGGTCTCATCCCGCCTTTCGCACCATGCCGATGCGCTCGCGCATCTCGTGCACGAGGTCGGTGAAGCGGTCGGTGTAGGTGACCTCGAGGTCGCGCGGGCGCGGCAGGTCGATGACGGTGCGGCCGAGGAGGCGTCCGGGGCGCTTGCTCATCACGTAGACGGTGTCGGCGAGGAACACCGCCTCGCGGAGGTCGTGCGTGACGAGGACCACCGTGAAGCGATGCTCGGCCCACAGGTCGCGCAGCACGCACCAGAGCTCCTCGCGCGTGAACGCGTCGAGCGCGCCGAACGGCTCGTCGAGCAGCAGCATCTTCGGCTGGTGCACGAGCGCGCGGCAGATCGACGCGCGCTGCTGCATGCCCCCCGACAGCTGCCACGGAAATGCATCCTCGTATCCCTCGAGGCCGACCGTCTTCAGCAACGCCTTCGCACGATCCGCGTACACCACGCGGTCGCGCTTGAACGTCGAGCGGTACGGCTCGACGATCTCGAGCGGCAGGAGCACGTTGCGAAGCGTCGTGCGCCACGGCAGGAGCGTCGGCGCCTGGAACGCCATGCCCGCGATCTTGAGCGTGCGCGTGACGCGAACGCCTTCGACGTCGACCTCGCCGCGGGTCGGCGGCTTCAATCCGGTCGCGAGCTTCATGAAGGTGCTCTTGCCGCACCCCGACGGGCCCACGATCGCGACGAACTCGCCGGCGCCGATCGACAGCGTCAGGTCCTCGACGGCGAAGCTGTCCTGCCCTTCGTAGGCGAGCCAGACGTGGCGAAAGTCGACGAACGGCGTTGCGGCGGCGGCTGGCGCCAGGGTGGCTGCGGTCACTCGGGGATCCAGGCGGCGGGACGCCGTCGCGCGGAGCGCGCGCGACGGCCGGTGCTACGGGCGACGTTACTTCGGCACGACCATCCGGTCAGCCCTGGGCGGCAGGAAGCTGCCGTTCCAGACCTGCTCGGGCTTGACGACGGTCTTGAGCTCGAACGCGGAGGAGACCTGCGCCACCATGTCGGCGAGGCGCTGCGGCTTCACGTCGCCGATGCCTTCCGCCTTCGTCGTCGGCGTTGCGATCGCGCTCGAGATCGCGAGGCGCATGCGCCGCTTCTCGAGCGTCTCGTCGATCAGCGGGTCGCGCTCCTTCACGTAGCGGATCGACGCGTCTGGATCGGCGAGGACGTCGCGCAACGCCTTGGTCATCGCGCGCAGGAATCCGCGCACCGCCTCGGGCTTCTCCTTCAGGAACGGCTCGGACACGATAATCGCGTTGCTGTACAGGTCGACGCCGTGCTGCGGGTAGAGCATCACGTCGATGTCCTCGTCCTTCGCGCCGCCGCGGTTCAGGTTGAGGAGGCTCGTGAAGTAGAAGCCGGTGATCGCGTCGACGTCGCCGCGCAGGAGCATCGTCTCGCGCAGCGGTGGGTCCATCGCGGTCCACGCGATCTTCGACGCGTCGAGTTGGTTCGCCTTGACGAAAATCGGGAATGCGCGACGCCCGGCGTCGAACAGAGGCGCGCCCATCTTCTTGCCTTGCAGGTCCGCGGGTTTCCGGATGCCGGTCTTCTTCAGCGAGAACACCGCGGCGGGCGTCGCGTCGTAGACCATCATCACGGCGACCGGCTTGTTCGGCGCCGTCGGGTTGTTGCCGATGAACTCGATCAACGACGCCAGGTCCGCGAAACCGATCTGATAGGCGCCCGACGCGACGCGGTTCACCGCGCTGCCGGAGCCGCTGCCGGCGTCCACCTCGACGTCGAGCTTCTCCTGCGCGAAATAGCCTTTGGCTTTCGCGAGCAGGAAAGGCGCCGCGTTGCCTTCGAAGCGCCAGTCGAGCTGGAACTTGATCTTTTCCTGTGCGGACGCGAGTGCGGGCGCGAACCCCACGATCGCCGCCAGCACCCCCACGACCGCGCGGCCCGCGAATCCGGACCGCCGTGCTCCACCCTCTTGCCGCATGATCCATCTCCCGGTTCGCGCACCGCCACGGGGCGAGGCGGAAGAGCCCTGCACCGAACCGAGGCGCGCTACGGCCTCCGGAGAGTTCCGGAGGCCCGAAGGTGGGAGTTTAGCGAAACGTTTGCCACGCGGGCGAGCGGGATGCCCGGCCGCGGCATGCGGTCGCGGAATGCCGGTCGATGCGCCGCGGCGCCGGCCGCGCTAGAACGAGAACACGAAGTGGTCGTGCGAGTGGTCGGGCGGCGTGCGCGTGACCGCGGCTTTCGCCATTCTCAGGAACTCGAGGACCTTGCCTTCGGTGGACTCCCACGCCTCTCCGCGATCGAGCTCCACGCGCAGGAGCGCGAGGCGGGGATCGTCGGGACCCTGGTTGAACCAGGCGCCAGCGATCGGCGACCACAGCTCCTTCGCCTTCGCCGGATCCACGACGACGCTCGCGCGCCCGGCGAGCGCGACGTACGCGTTGTCGCCCGGCTCGGCATAGGTGAGGATGACTTCCGGCTGGGCACCGACGTCATCGGCCACACCCCCGTCGACCGCGATGAAGAACCACAGGATGCCCGGCTTCTGGGCCTGCTGCGTGGTCAGGGGCCGGATGCGCACGCCCCCGCCGCGGTCGGTCGTCACGACCATCGCGACCGGCGTCTTCTTCAGCCGCTCGAACAGTTGCTCGCGAGCCTCGTCGGTCGCCTGCGGAGCGTCCTGCGGAAGGTCGAGCATTCCGGTCGCGGCGAACGATCCGGCGCCCTGTGCCTGGCTGCGCGAGGGCTCGGCGGGGAGGGCCGGGGGATGCTGGGTCATCGTGCGTCTTTCGTCGTGGTCGAGACGACCAGCATCGCCCGACGCGGGCCAGCGGGGCATCGGCGCCCGGCGGATGCGAATGTCGGCATCCACCGACGGTGGCGAGACGCCTGCCGGCGGAAACGCAACTCTACAAAAGCGACTGCTGGCGAAACACGTTGGCGTCGACCACCGTGAGCGCGGTCATGTTGACGATGCGGCGCACCGTCGCCGAGGGCGTGAGGATCTGCACCGGACGTGCGACGCCGAGCAGGATCGGTCCGAGCGTGACGCCCCCGCCCGACGTGACCTTGAGCAGGTTGAACGAGATGTTCGCGGCGTCGACGGTCGGCATCACGAGCAGGTTCGCCTCGCCCTTGAGCCGGGAGTTCGGGAACACGATGCCGCGGACTTCCTCCGACAGCGCGGCGTCGCCCTGCATCTCGCCGTCGATCTCGAGGTCGGGATCCATGCCGTTCACCAGGACGAGCGCGCGGCGCATCTTCACCGCGGACGGCTGGTCGCTGGTCCCGAAGCTCGAGTGCGACAGCAGCGCGACTTTCGGCGTGATGCCGAAGCGGCGCATCTCCTCGGCCGCGAGGATCGTGATCTCGGCGACTTGCTCGGCGGTCGGGTCGGCGTTGACGTAGGTGTCCGCGATGAAGACCGTGCGGTTGGTCATCATCAGCGCATTCATCGCCGCGTAGGTCTTCACGCCGCGGCGCAGGCCGATCACCTGGTCGACGTACTTGCGGTGCATCTGGTGCGTGCCGAACGTCCCGCATAGCATGCCGTCCGCGTCGCCGCGATGGATCATCATCGCGCCGATCAGCGTGTTGCGCCGGCGCATCTCGATCTTCGCGTACTCCTGCGAGATGCCCTTGCGCTCGGTCAGCCGGTAGTACTCCTGCCAGTAGGCGCGGTAGCGGTCGTCGTGCTCGGGGTTGATCGCCTCGAAGTCCTTGCCGGGCACGAGGCGGAGTCCGAACCGCTCGATCCGCTGCTGCAGCACCGCGGGCCGCCCGACGAGGATCGGCATCGCGAGCCCCTCGTCGACGACGACCTGCACGGCGCGCAGCACGCGCTCGTCCTCGCCCTCCGCATAGACGATCCGGCGCGGCCCCTGCTTCGCCGACGCGAAGATCGGCTTCATCAGGAGGCCCGACTGGTAGACGAACTGCGTGAGCTTCTGGACGTAGGCGTCGAAATCCTCGATCGGGCGCGTCGCGACGCCGGAATCCATCGCCGCCTTCGCGACCGCGGGCGCGATCCGCACGATGAGGCGCGGATCGAACGGTTTCGGGATCAGGTAGTCGGCGCCGAAGCGGATGTTCTCGAGGTTGTAGGCGTGCGCGACGACCTCCGATTGCTCGGCCATCGCGAGGTCGGCGAGCGCGCGCACCGCGGCGAGCTTCATCGGCTCGTTGATCGTCGTGGCGCCGACGTCGAGTGCGCCGCGGAAGATGAACGGGAAGCAGAGCACGTTGTTGACCTGGTTCGGAAAGTCGGATCGCCCGGTCGCGATCACTGCGTCGGGACGCGCCGCTTTCGCGAGGTCGGGCATGATCTCGGGCTCGGGATTCGCGAGCGCGAGGATCAGCGGCCGTTCGGCGAGGAGCGGAAGCCACTCGGCCTTCAGCACGCGCGCCGCCGAGAGACCGAGGAAGATGTCGGCGCCCGGCAGGATGTCCTTCAGCGTGCGCGCCGGCGTCGCCTGCGCGTAGCGCGCCTTGTTGTCGTCCATCTCCTCGGTGCGACCGGCGTACACGACGCCCTTGATGTCGGAGACGAAGACGTTCTCGCGACGGATGCCGAGCGAGACCAGGAGGTCGAGGCACGCGAGCGCCGCCGCTCCGGCGCCCGAGCACACGATCTTGGCGTCCTCGAAGCGCTTGCCGACCACGCGCAACCCGTTCGTCACCGCGGCACCGACGATGATCGCGGTGCCGTGCTGGTCGTCGTGGAACACCGGGATCTTCATGCGCTCGCGGCACATGCGCTCGATGTAGAAGCACTCGGGCGCCTTGATGTCCTCGAGGTTGATGCCGCC
>JBDTNO010000008.1:0-36184 GCA_039933715.1 Betaproteobacteria bacterium | reverse complement strand
CCACCCGCCCGACGCGTCGCGCATCCGCGGGTTACGCAGAGCTTCCCTAGCGGCGGGTCGCACGCCGCTCCCGCCCCACGCGCTTTCGGTTCCCCGTTCCCGTGCTTCGCGCCTTCCTCGCCGCCCTCGCCGGCGCGCTGACCGTGTTCGGCTACGCGCCGTTCGGAGTCGCGCTCCTGCCGGTTGCGACGCTGGCGGTACTGTTCATGCTTTGGCGCGACGCGCCGGCGCCGAGGCAGGCGGCGTGGCTCGGCTTCTGGTTCGGCGCCGGGCTCTTCGGCGCCGGGGTGTCGTGGATCGCGCTGGCGCTCGAGCGCTTCGGCGGCATGCCCGCGCCGGTCGCGGTCATCGGGATCGCGGGCTTCTGCGCGTACCTGGCGCTGTGGCCCGCGCTCGCTGGTTACGTGACGGCGCGCATCGCCCCGCCCGGCGGCGCGGCGAGGCTCGTTGCCGCGGTGGGCGCATGGACGCTCGCCGAGTGGCTGCGCGGCTTCGTGCTTTCGGGGTTCCCGTGGCTCGCGGTCGGACATGCGCAGCTTCCCGGCAGCCCGCTCGCGGGCTTCGCGCCGATCGGCGGGGTGTTCCTCGTGTCGTTCGCGGTGGCCGCGGTCGCGGGGCTCGTCGCGTTCGCGATCGACGCCGCTGCGCGTTCCACGGTACGGCCCGCGCTCGGTGCGGCCGCCGCCATCGCCGCGCTGCTCTTCGCGGGCGCAGCGCTCGACACGATCGCATGGACGCGGCCGCACGCCGCCCCGGTATCGGTCTCGCTCGTCCAGGGCAACATCCCGCAGCAGGAGAAGTTCGATCCGGAGCTGCGCGATCGGGCGTTCCGCATCTACGCGGAGCTCGTCGCGCTGAGCAAGGGCGCGTTGGTCGTGCTGCCGGAAAGCGCGTTTCCGGTGTTCGCGCAGCAGGTGCCGGCCGAGACGATCGACGCGTTGACCGCGACGATGAAGGCGCGCGGCGGCGACGTGCTCGCCGGGATGTTCATCGCGAATGCGCCCGCGGAAGGGGAGTCGCAGCCGCGCATCCACAACAGCGTCGTGTCGTTCGGCACGGCGCCCACGCAGCTCTATCGCAAGCGCCACCTCGTGCCATTCGGCGAGACGATCCCGGCGAAGCCCCTCGTGGGTTGGGTGATCGAACGCATTCTCGCGATCCCGCTCTCCGACCAGACGCCCGGGCCGGACGCGCAGCCGCCCTTCGAGATCGCGGGCGAGCGGCTTTCGGTCAACATCTGCTACGAAGACGCGTTCGGCGCCGAGCTCGCCGGCTGGTCGCGCGACGCGACGATCCTCGTCAACGTCACCAACGACGCGTGGTACGGCACCTCGATCGGCGCATGGCAGCACAACCAGATCGCCGCGATGCGCGCGAAGGAGACCGGCCGCCCGATGCTGCGCGCGACCAACACCGGCGTCACCAGCGTCATCGACGCCGACGGCTCGGTGCGCGTGCAGCTACCCTGGTTCCGCCGCGGCATCCTCGAGACGAATGTCGCCGGCCGCACCGGCGACACGCCGTTCATGCGCTTCCTCAACCTGCCCGCGGTGGTCGTCGCGTTGCTCGTGCTCGCGATCGCGGCCGCCTTCGCGCGCCACGCCGCACGCCGGCCGCCGCAAGCCTGATTCTCCACGGCCTCTCCGACCCGGACCTGCCACGATGACCGCCACGCTCTCGATCGCCGGCCTCTCGAAGACCTATCCCAACGGCGTGCGCGCGCTCGACGGCGTCACGCTGGCGATCCCGCCCGGGATGTTCGGGCTGCTCGGCCCCAACGGCGCGGGCAAGTCGACGCTCATGCGCACGCTCGCGACGCTGCAGGACGCGGACGCGGGCCGCGCTACGCTCGGCGAGCTCGACGTGCTGCGCGACAAGGACGGCGTGCGGCGCATCCTGGGCTACCTGCCGCAGGACTTCGGCGTGTATCCGAAGGTTTCGGCGCTCGAGATGCTCGACCATCTCGCGCGGCTGAAGGGGCTCTCGGATCGCGGCGTGCGGCGCGACACCGTCGACGCGCTGTTGCAGCAGGTCAACCTGTGGGACGTGCGGAGGAAGGCGCTCGGCGGTTATTCGGGCGGCATGCGGCAGCGGTTCGGCATCGCGCAGGCGCTGCTCGGCGACCCGCGCCTCGTCATCGTCGACGAGCCGACCGCCGGACTCGACCCCGAGGAGCGCGTCCGCTTCCACAACCTGCTCGCGGACATCGGCGAGAGCGTGATCGTGATCCTGTCGACGCACATCGTGTCGGACGTGAGCGACCTTTGCGCGCGCATGGCGATCATCCACCGCGGCCGCGTGCTGATCGAAGGCGAGCCCGCGCTCTTCACGCGCTCGATCGAGGGGCGCGTCTGGCAGAAGGCGATCGCACGGAGCGACCTCGAGGCGGCACGCGCCGCCTACCCGGTCATCTCGACGCGGCTTCTCGCCGGGCGCACGCTTGTCCACGTGATCGGCGACGAGCCGCCTGCGACGGGGTTCGTGCCGGTCGAGGCGACGCTCGAGGACGTCTACTTCGCGGCGATCGCAGGAAGGCACCCGGACCTGCCGGCGCTGGCGTCGCCCGAGCGAGAGGCTGCGTGATGCGTGCGTTCGCGACGATCGCGGCGTTCGAAGTCCGAACGCGCCTGAAGCGACTGTCGACCTGGGTCTATTTCGCGATCTTCTTCGCGCTCGCGATTCTCTGGGTCGCGGCCGCGGGCGGCGCGATTCCCGGGGCGATCGTCTCGTTCGGCAGCGGCAAGGTGTGGATCAACTCGCCGTTCGCGATCGCGCAGACCGTCGCGTTCCTCGGCATGGCGGCGCTGACAGTGATCGGCGCGATCATGGGGCGCGGCATCCAGCAGGACGCCGAGTACCGGACCGAATCGTTCTTCCACACGGCGCCGATCTCCAAGCTCGCGTACCTCGGTGGGCGTTTCACGGGCGCCGCGGTCGTGCTGCTCGTGATCCTGTCGTCGATCGCGCTCGGCGGCTTCGCGGGCCTGTTCATCCCCGGCATTGACCCCGACCGCGTCGGGCCGGTGCGCTTGCTTCCCTATGTGATCCCGTACCTGACGATCCTGCTGCCGAACCTCGTCGTGCTGGGCGGGCTGTTCTTCTGCCTCGGCGCGCTGACGCGCAAGATGCTGCCGGTCTACGTCGGCAGCGTGGTGCTGCTGGTCGGCTATCTCGCCGCCAACGGGCTCATGCGCGACATGGAGAACAAGGCGCTCGCCGCGGTCCTCGATCCGTTCGGCAGCATCGCGATGTCGCGGCTCACCGAATACTGGTCGATTGCCGAGCGCAACGAATGGCTGATCCCGTTCGAAGGCCTGCTCGCGGCGAACCGCCTCGTGTGGCTCGCGATCGCCGCGACGGTCGTCGGCATCGCGTTCTGGCGCTACCGGTTCGCCGTGCCGCAGCAGGGCGGCGGGCGCCGCGCGTCCGGGAGCCCGACAGCGGCGGACGAGCGCGCGACCGCGGTCGCGCGCTTGCCGGTGACCGCGCAGGTGCCGGTGAAGCCGTGGCGGCTGCTGCCGCGCATGACCTGGATGTACTTTCGCGAAACCGTGAAGAACGTCTATTTCGGCGTGATCGCGCTCGCCGGCGTGTTGTTCTTCATCACGGCGAGCACGACTGCCGGCAGCGTCTTCGGCACGACGACCTGGCCGGTCACCTGGCAGATGCTCGAGCTCGTGTCGGGCTCGTTCGGCATCTTCATGGTCGCGATCATCGCGTTCTACGCGGGCGAGCTCGCGTGGCGCGAGCGCGACAGCCGACTCGACCAGATCCACGACGCGCTGCCGCTTCCCACGTGGCTGCCGTTCGCCGCGAAGCTCGCCGCGTTGATGCTCGTACCGGTCGTGCTTCAGGCGGTGCTGATGCTCGCGGCGATCGGCGTGCAGCTCGGCAAGGGCTACACCCACCTCGAGCCGGGGCTCTACGTCCACGCGCTGTTCGGCATCGACCTGGTCGACTACTGGCTCGTCTGCGTGCTCGCGTTCACCGTGCATTCGGTCGTCAACCAGAAGTACCTCGGCCACTTCGCGATGATCGTGTATTTCATCGCGGTCGCCGCGATGGACCTGGTCGGGCTTCAGCACATCCTCTACAAGTTCGGCGTGACCGGCGGCTACGTGCTGTCGGACATGAACGGCTTCGGCCCCTATCCGCCGCGCTTCCGCTCGCTCGAGGCGTATTGGGGCGCCGCCGCGGCGCTGCTCGCGATCGCCGCCTACCTCGCATGGGTGCGCGGAACGACGACCGACCTGCGCGGGCGCCTGTCGGTCGCGTGCCGCCGGTTCACCGTGCCGGTCCGCGCGCTCACCGCGGTCGCCGCGGTCGCGATGGCGACGCTCGGCGCATGGGTCTACTGGAACACCAACGTGCTCAATCCGTACGTGACGACGTTCGAGCTCGAGCAGCGGCAGGCCGACTACGAGAAGAAATACAAGGCCACCGGGGACGATCCGCAGCCCAGGATCACCGCGGTCAAGCTCGCCGTCGATCTCTTCCCGTCCGAGCAGCGCGTGCGCATGCGCGGCAGCTACGGCCTCGAGAACCGCTCGGGCCGGCCGGTCGAGGTCGTGCAGCTCGGATTCCTGTCGGGGCCGTTGCTGAATGTCCGCGAGCTCGCGTTCGCAATGCCGGCCACCCTTCTCGTCGACGACCAGGCGATCGGCGTCCGGAGCTACCGGCTCGCCGAGCCGCTGGCCCCCGGCGCGAAGACCGAGCTCCGCTTCGACCTCGAGCTCGCGCAGCGCGGTTTTCGCAACAGCGGCGCCTACACCGACGTCGTCGAGAACGGATCGTTCGTGAACGGCGTGACCGTGCTGCCGATCATCGGCTACCAGGACCGCGCGGAGCTCGTCTCCGACCACGACCGCAAGAAGTTCGGCCTCGCCCCGAAGGAACGCATGCGCGCGCGGGACGACCCGGTCGGGCGCATGCAGAACGAGATCACGACCGACGCCGACTTCATCACGTTCGAGGCGGTCGTGGGCACCGAGGAAGGCCAGCTCGCGATCGCGCCCGGCTACCTCGAGCGCGACTGGAGCGACGGCGGCCGGCACTACTTCGCGTACCGGATGGACGCGCCGATCCTCAACTTCTTCGCTTTCCAGTCGGCGCGTTACGCGGTGAAGCGCGACCGCTGGAACGACGTGGCGATCGAGGTCTGGTACCAGCCGGGGCACGCGTTCAACCTCGACCGGATGATCGCGGCCACGAAGGACGGCCTCGACTATTTCACCGCCGCGTTCGGGCCCTACCAGCACCGGCAGTTCCGCATCATCGAGTTCCCGCGCTACCAGGCGTTCGCGCAGGCGTTCCCGAACACGATCCCGTACTCGGAGGGGATCGGGTTCATCGCGCGCGTGCGCGACGACGATCCGGACGACATCGACTACCCGTACTACGTGACGGCGCACGAGCTCGCGCACCAGTGGTGGGCGCACCAGGTGGTCGGCGCCAACGTCCAGGGCGGGACGATGCTGGTCGAGACGCTCGCGCAGTACTCGGCATTGATGGTGATGAAGCGCAAGGTCGGCGAGGCCGGACTGCAGCGATTCCTGCGCTACGAGCTCGACCGCTACCTGATCGGCCGCAGCACCGAGCAAAAGAAGGAGCTGCCGCTCGCGCGCGTCGAGAACCAGCCGTACATCCATTACCGCAAGGGCAGCCTCGTGATGGTCGCGCTGCAGGATTACCTCGGCGAGGAGACGCTCAACCGCGCGATCCGCGCGTTCCGCGACGAGTGGGCGTTCAAGGGGCCGCCCTACCCGACGACGCTCGACTTCCTCGCGCACGTGCGCGCCGTCACGCCGCCGCGGTTCCTCGGCGCGGTCGACGACCTGTTCGAATCGATCACGCTCTACGACAACCGCGCGACCGCGGCGAGCGCGAAGGAACGGCCCGACGGGCGCTTCGACGTCACCGTCGAGGTCTTCGCGAAGAAGCGCAAGGCCGACGAGCTCGGCCGGGAGGCCGACGCCCCTCTCGACGACTGGATCGACGTCGGCGTGCTCGACGCCGACGGCAAGGCGCTCGCGATCGAGAAACGGCGGATCGTGGCCGAGCGCTCGACCTACGGTTTCGTCGTCGACCGCAGGCCCGCGCGCGCGGGCATCGACCCGTTCAACAAGCTGATCGACCGCCGGCCGAAGGACAACACGATGCCGGTGACCCTCGGGCCGTGACGGCGTCGCGCACGCGCGGGCGCCGCTATTTCTCCTCGAGGTAGTCGTCGTCGACGTTGATCGACCACAGGTTCGCCTTGTCGGTGCGCCCGGCGACGATGTTGTCGACCGCGGCCTTCGCGGTCAGCATCGAGTGGTCCTGGTTGTTGTAGCGGTGCATGCCGTTGCGGCCGACCAGGAACAGGTTGGGGATCGCGTCGAGCCAGTCGCGCACGACGGCGAACTGCGCGTACGCGCCGACGTACGCGGGATAGGCCTTGGGCACGCGCACGACGACGCCGTCCAGCACGTCGGCGGCGACGACGATGCCGATCTGCTGGAGCTCGCGCTTGGCGAGCGCGAGGAGCGCGGGGTCGGGCAGCGACCACAGGTCGTCGCCCTCGGCGCAGAAATACTCGAGCCCGAGCCACGCCGTCGAAGGATCCGGCACCAGGGCGGGACTCCAGTTGTTCATCACCTGGAGGCGCCCGAGGCGGACGTCCGGCTCCTGGATATAGATCCAGTTGTCCGGAGGCAGGTCGAGGCCGCCCGCCAGGGCTCCCGGCACCGAACGTCGCACGATCAGGCCGACGACGATGAAGTCGCGGTACGGCAGCCGCTCGGCGACGTCGCGCACCGCCGCGGGTGGCGGCGGATCCATGCACGCGACCAGGTCGCAGACCGGCATCGACGAGATCGCGTAGTCGCACGGGAGCGTCTCGACCGTCCCGGTGTCGCCGTCGCGTACGTCGACCGCGACGACACGCCCGTCCCGCATCGCGATGCGCACGACGCGGTGGCGCATCGCGATCGTGCCGCCGGAAGCGACGACGCGCCGCGCGACCTCCTCCCACAGCTGCCCTGGCCCGAGCTTCGGGTAGAGGAAATGCTCGATGAGGCTCACCGGCGCGTTGCGACGCTCGAGGCCGAGCGCGCGCGCCGCCGCGTGCGTGAGCGCGCGCGTGAGCGAAAGCCCCTTGATGCGCTGCGCCCCCCAGTCGACGCTGATCGCGGTGCACGGCACGCCCCACACCTTCTCGGTATAGGACTTGAAGAACGCCTCGTAGAGCCGCTTGCCGAAGCGGTTGACCAGGAAGTCCTCGAGATGTCGCTCGGGCCGGCGCGGGAACACCTGCGCGGCGACATACGAGAATCCGGCGGCCGCCGATCGCCACCAGCCGAGGCTCGCGATCGTCTTGAGGTCGAGGCGGATCGGGTAATCGAAAAAGCGGCGCCGGTGGTAGATGCGCGACAGGCGCTTGCGCACGAGCAGCACACCGTCCGGGTCGGCGCCCGGAGCCGTCGGCCGGGCTGCGAGGTCGAGGTCCCGCTGCTGCGCGCGATAGCCCAGCCGTACCGTCGCGCCTTCGGCGACCGCCTGCGGGTCCAGCGGCAGCATCGTTCGCCACCAGTCCATCACCCAGTCCGAGCGCGAGAAGAACCGGTGGCCGCCGAGATCCATCCGGTAGCCGTGGTAGTCGACGGTGCGGGACAAACCCCCGATGTCGTCGCTCGCCTCGACGACGGTGATCGCGCAGGACCCCGCGCGCTGGAGCTCGTGCGCGGCGGTGAGCCCGGCGGGTCCCGCGCCGATGATGAGCGCGCGCAAGGGGGTAGGGGTCATGAGAGTCCGACGGGGCGGGCGTTGCGAACGCGGGCGCCGACCGCGGCGTCCGGCCGATTCCCGGCGCGGGAACGGGCGCGTGAGTATATCGGCGCCGTCCGGACGACCCGCGCGCCATAATCGCGACGCGCCGCGCGATCGGGTCGCGCGCGCCTGAATCGCTCCGCCATGTCCCGCGCCGACCTGTCTTCCATCCCTGCGCCGCGCATGGCGTGGTGGGCGATCGCGCTCCTTTTCGCGATCGCCTTTTCGATCGCGCTCGCGGGCGCGGTCGCGCTGAACGCCGGAGCGCGGCTGCGGGCGTCGCCGTCGACGATCGTCGTGCCCGCGAGCGCCATGACGCTCGTTCGCGGAGAGGGACGAGCGACGCCGCAGGGCATCCAGCTCGAGGCCACCGGTGCCGACGGCGTGGGCTGGGTGGTCGCGCCGGACAGCGACCTCGACGCCGATGCCTACTCGCGCGTCGTCTGGCGCTTCGCGGTGGCGCCCCCGGGGCGCCTCGGGCTCGCCATGACCTGGATGCGTCGCGACCGTCCGGGAACCGTGTACAGCGCCGAGATCGAGTGGAGCCGCGGCGACGCGAGGATCGACCTGACGCGCCACCGGGATTGGATCGGGCCCGTGCACGGGCTCGGGCTCGTGTTCCGGGGACGGCTACCCGCGCCCCTCGTCGTGGCCGACGCGAGCCTGCGATCGAATGCGTGGGAAGCGACGCTCGACGACATCGTCGGCGAGTGGTGGGGCGCGCGCGGAACCGAACGCAGGGAGACGAAGACCTCGCTGCGCGACGAGAGCGATCAGATCGCGCCGTTGCTGCCCGTCGTCGCCGCCGCCCTCGCGTTCGCCGTCGCCTTCGTCGTCTGGCGGGGACGTCGCCGCGGCGTCGCACCGGACCTCGGCACGATCGTCGCGATCGTGATCGCGGGCTGGCTCGTGGTCGACCTCCGGTGGCAGACCCTGCTGTGGTTCGGGCACGCCAGCGCGTGGAGCGAGTTCGCGGGGCGCACGCTCGACGACAAGCACGCCGCCGACCGCGATGCGCCGATCTTCGCGGTGGCGCGGCGCGTGCGGGACGCCGATCGGCCGCGCGGGGGGCGCGTGCTGGTGCTGTCGGACAGCACGCCGCTCGCGACGCGCGTGGCGTGGTTCCTCTATCCCGACAACGTGTGGGTCGAATCGCGCCGCGGCGGGCGTGCCGCGCCGCTGCGGCCGGACGCGCTGCGAAAAGGCGACCAGGTCGTGCTCCTCCTCAAGCGCGGGCTCGCATGGGACGCCGCGAGAGGGAAGCTCGTGTGGCCCGACGGGAGCTCGCGCGAAGCGCGCGCGATCCTGGCCGACGGCCCGGACTTCGCGCTGCTGGAGATCCAGTGATCCAGCGGACGCCTCGATGATCGACGCCATCGCCGCGGTTGCCAGCGTCGCGCTGCCGTGGTGCGTCGGCGCGCTGGTCGTGCGCGCGATGTTGCGTGGCACGCCGGACGCGACGCCGTTGGTCGCCGCAGGCTACGGCTACCTCGTCGGCGCGTTCGCGGTCACGATCGCGCTGCGCGCCATGGCTGCGGCGCAGCTGCGCTGGAACCTGGCCGTCCTCGTCGGCGTCCTCGTCATCGTGGGCGCGGTTGCGGCGTGGCTCGGGCGCGGTCCTCGCGCCGAGCTTCCCCGGCGGGAGCACGCGAAAGCGTCGCTGCTCGAGCGCGTCGCGATCGCCGTCGCGCTCGCCCTCATCGTGATTCGGATCGGGGGTCTCGCCACCGAGACGCTCGTGAGCCCGCTGCGCGGCTACGACACGTGGGCGCATTGGGCGACGAAGGCGCGCGTATGGCTCGAGAACGGCACGATGTCGCGCTTCGTGACGCCCGAGACCTGGATCGCGCGCGGCGACCCGTCGCTCTACACGGACTCGAACCCCGGCCATCCGGGCAACGTGCCGCTGCTGCAGGTGTGGACAGCGCTATTCCTGCGCGACTGGTCCGAATCGCTGATCAACCTGCCATGGCCGGTGCTCGCGATTTCGTTGGGCATGGCGTTCTACGCGCAAGCGCGGCTCGCCGCGGCGGCGGTGGCGGTGGGCGCGGTCGCGACCGCGCTCCTGCTGTCGCTGCCGGTGCTCGACGGGCACGTCGTGATCGCCGGCGCGGCCGACATCTTCCTCGCGGCCTCCTTCGGTCTGGCGGCGATGGCCGCGTGGCGCTGGACGCGAACGCGCGAGCCGCCGATGGGCGCGCTCGCGCTCGTCTGCGCGGTCGCCGCCGCGATGATGAAGGCCGAAGGGGTGCTCTGGGTCGCCACGCTGTTGCCGGCGGTCGTCACCTCGCTGCATCGTCGCGCCGGCTTCGCGCTGGCGATCGCCGCGCTGGTCGCGTTCCTCGCGTACCTGGTCCTCGGACCGGAGCGACTGCCGCTGTTCGGCTATGCGCTGCTGTCGCGCCCGGTGGACGTGACCGGGACGCTCGTCGACCACGTGTTCGTCTTCGGCAACTGGCACCTCGCCGGCTACCTGCTGGTCGCGCTCGTCGTTTGGCGCCGGCGCGCGCTCCTGTCGCCGGCGCTTGCGCCGATGACCATGACGGTCGCTGCGATGGCCGGCCTCATCGTCGTGATCTTCTATTTCACTTCCGCTGCGGGCGGCGTTCTCGACGAGACGCTGGTCAACCGCTTCCTGCTTCACGCGGCGCCGACCCTCGCGTTCTACGTTCTCCTGCTGTTCCTCGACGCCCGCGCGCCGTCGAGCGCCGCGGCGATCACGCCCGCGACGAAGGCCGCCGAGGCGTAGAGGTAGTAGAACTGGTGGAAGAGACCCGCGCCGAGCGCGAAGAGCGGACCGCGGGCGCGCAGGAGCCGGGCCAGGAGCCGGGCGTTCGCGGCGAGCGCTGCGAGCGTGAGGAACACGGGAACGAGCGGCGGAATCGCCCCGGAAAGCGTCGCGACCAGGGACAGCGCGAGGAGCCACGCGAGCGCGGCGCGCCAACGCTCGGCGGCGCGGGCGTTGAGCACCGCCGGGATGCGCCGTTCCACGATGAGCCTCGTCCACGGCAGCGCGCGCATCACGACGTCGGTGTGCATGAGGCTTGCGAGGCGCCACGCCTTGAGGTGCTTGGCCTGCAGGCGCGGCTCGAGGCGGATCGCGTGGCCGAGCATGCGCAGCCTCAGCCCCAGCTCGATGTCCTCGATCGACGGTCGCGGGTAGCGCGCGGCGTCGAACCCGCCGGCCTCCGCGAACGCGTCGGCGCGCACCGCGCCGCACCCGGCCCAGAACGTTTCCGCAGCCCCCTCCGCGTCGAGGTGGTGGTGCCGGTGCAGGAGGTTGCGGTACTGCGACAGGAAATTGGGCGCCGCGGGAGCGTCGTCGTAGGTCCCGAACACCGCCGCGACGCCCCGTTCCTCGAACGCCCGCGCGAGCACGTCCGCCGCGTCGTCGTGCACGACGACGTCGGCATCGACGAACCACAGGACATCGCCGCGCGCGATCCCCGCGCCGCGGTTGCGCGCCCCTCCGGGACCCAGGCGCCCGCCCGACGCGATCACGCGTGCGCCGAGCTCCGCGGCGACCCGCGCCGAAGCGTCGGTCGATCCGTCGTCGACGACGATCAGTTCAGCGATCGCACCGCGGCGCGCGAAGCCTGCGAGCGGCGCGAGCGAACCTCGAAGCACCGCCTCGCCGTCGAACACGGGCACGATCACGCTGACCGACGGCGGAAGCGAACGGGCGGTCAACGCCGCCCCGGGAGACGACGCAACGCCGCGCGCGCGGCGAGCCACAAGCGCGCGGGGAAGCCGTCGATGCGGTCGCGGACCATCGCGCCGCGGAGGTAATGCGCGTCGAGCCGCGGCAGCGCGTAGCGATCGTCGCCGTCGCGCAGCCGCGCGAGGCGCGTCCCGAACGCCGCGCGGTAGCGCGTGGACGCCACTTCACGCGACGTGGCGTCGTGGCGGCCGAACGGAAAGGCGAAATAGCGGGGAGCGCGACCGACGTGACGCTGGATCAGCGCGTCGGCGCGTGCGCACTCGTCCTCGACGCGCGCGCGATCGAGGCCCCGCAGGTCGGGATGGCCGTGCGTGTGGGATTCGATCGCGACGCCGCCCCGGTGCAGGCGCTCGACGGCGCCCCAGTCGAGCGGATCGAAGGCATCGCCGCCGCGCCGCGCCTGCGCATCGCCTTCCGGCCAGCCGGTGCAAAGGAACAGATGCGCGGGGGCACCGGCGTCGCGCAGCACCGGCAACGCCGCGTCGGCGACGCTGCGGCCGCCGTCGTCGAACACGAGCGCGACGCCCGCCCCGGCGCCCGGCGCGAGCAGGCGATCCAGGTCGACGATGGGGGGCCCGCGCGTCGCGAGCGAACGCACGAGCGAGGTGAACGACGCGACCGGGAACGCCAGTGGCCCGCGCGCATCGCCGAGGTGGTGAAACGTGATGACCGCGCGCATGCCCGTCAGGCGACGGCCGTGCGGTCGACGGCGGGCCGCGGCGTCACCAGCGCGAGATAGTCGTCGAGGAACCGGCGCTCGGAATAGCGCTCCGCGCCCGCGGCGCGTCCGCGTCGTGACAAGGTCTCGCGCAGCGAGCCGTCGGCGGCGATACGTCGGATCGCCTTCTCGAGCGCGTCGAGATCCGCGCACACGACGCCGCCGCCGCTCTCGCGGATCAGCTCGGAGACGCCGCCCGCGTCGAGCGCCAGCACGGGCGTGCCGAGCGTCATCGACTCGATCGCGACCAGCCCGAAGCTCTCCGGACCGAGCGACGCCATCAGCGTCGCGGTCGCGCCGACGAAGAGCATCCGGAGCGCGGCATCGTCGACCTGCCCGGCGAACTGCACGTTGGGCAGCCCGCCGTATTCCGCGACGAGCGCCGCCCGCTCGTCGCCGTCGCCCGCGACGACGAGGTCGTACTCGGGCAACCGTGCGAACAACGAGAGGAGCAACCGCACGCCCTTCGAAGCCGTGAGCCGACCGGCGTAGAGGTAGCGTGCGCGCGCCGGCAACGACGCCTGCGCACAATCGCTCGCGGTGAAGCGCGAGAACAGAGGCAGCACGTCGATCGGCACGGTGATCCCGCGATCCCGATGCGTGCGCGCGGACCACGCCGAGGGCGCGATCACGACGTCGATGCCCGCGAGCGCCAGGTCGCGCGCCCCGCCGAGGCGCCACAGTTGCACCGGCCGGTGCGAGCGCAGGCAGCAGCTCGTGCATTCGGGCCGGTCGCACGCGCGCTCGCGATTCTTCCACAGCGCGTGCATCGGGCAGACGAACCAGAAATCGTGCAGCGTGAGCACGCGCCGCCGCGCCCGCCCCGCGCCGAGGACCTCGGGACCGCCGGCGAGCGAAACGTTGTGGAAGTGCAGCACGTCGAAGCCGCGGTCGAGGATCGCGGCGAGCGCGGCGCGGTAGGGCCCGGCCGTCCCGGCCTGGTGCATCCAGACCGCGGCCAGCACGCCCATCGGGTGCTCGAGCCGGTGCACGATCACGCCGTCGGGCTCGAGCGTCGGGCCGCGGGCAACTGTCCCGCCGACGACATGCCCGCCCGCCGCGCGGTATGCCGCGGGAAACGAGACGACCTCGACGTCGTGGCCGGCGCGCACCAGCGCGCGCGCGAGCGACTGCACATGCAAGGCGTCTCCGCCGAAGTGCCGCGGCGGGTAGAACGTCGTGACCATGCCAAAGCGCATCGCGGATTTCCGTCGCCCGGGCGGGCTCGGGGCGCGCGGGCGCGGCGCCGGGGCGAGAGGGCGAATCATGACAGAGAGGGCGCGCGACGCGGCGCTTGCGTGCCGGACGGGACCGTTCGCACAATGCGGACCTTCGGGACCCCATGCAGGCAGGAGATTGATCGTCGCGCTCATCGCGTGGGTCGAGTTCGCGCTGCTCGCGCTCGCAGCGGCGCTCACGGTGCGCCTGCTCGCCAAGCCGCCGTTGCGCCACGACGCGCGCGCGCATCCGGCGTTCGCCCTGACACTGGCAGCGGCGCTGGCGATCGGCGCGCTGGTGGCGTACGGCGCGATCGCGTGGCCGCCGTTTCGCCACGCCGCGGCCGCGGCCGCGCTGGCGACGATGGCGGCGCTCGCGTGGCGTGCGCGCCCCGGCTACGGCACCGCGCGAGGCTGGCCCCGCGGGTCGCTCGGCCTCGCCGCATCGCTGGACGCCATCGGCGATCGACGCTACTACTTCGACCAGGCGGCCCGCCATGGACCGGTGTTCAAGATGAGCCAGTTCGGCCGGCCCGTCGCCTGCGTGGTGGGGGTCGAACGCGGGCAACGGATCCTGGCCGAACACGCGGAGGCGCTCGCGCCTGCGAGCTTGCCGTTCAACCGGCTCCTCACCAAGGGAATCCTGCGCTACATGGCCGCCGCCGACCATCGAGCGGAGGCGCCGGTTTTCCGCGCCGCGTTCGCGCGGCTGGATCTCGCGGGGGCCGAGGACGTCCTGCGGGCGGCACTGCGCCACGAGCTCGACGCGCTGGCCGAGCGATCGAGCGACGGCGGCGCGTACGCGCGCGAAGCGTTCGAGCGCTGGATCGTCGCCTCGTTCGCGCGCCTGTTTCTCGGCCTCGACCCCGGAGACGCTCGCGTCGCGACGCTCGCATCGATCCTGCCGAAGCTGGGGGTCGACCGCGCCGGGGGCGCGCGCTGGCGCCGCGACCTCGCCGACGGCATCGCCCGCTTCGCGCCGGAGATTCGCGCGATCGCGCGCGATCGCGCGACGGGCGCGCCCGGCATCGCCGGGGGCACGCCGCTGGAGGCTCTCGCGTCCGCTCCCGACGGCGGTCTCGACCGCCCGGCCCGGATCGAGAACTTCGCGTTGGTGTTCCGGCTCGCGTCGAAGGATCTCGTCGGACTCATGGACTGGATCCTCCACTTCGCGGGCACCGCGCCCGGGGCGCTCGACGACGTGCGCGCGCACGGTCGCACGGCCGGGGTCCAGCGGCCGGGCGTGCCGAACGATCCGGCGACGGCGTTCGTCATGGAAACGCTGCGGCTCGAGCAGAGCGAGTACCTGTACCGGCGCGTCGCGCACCCGTTCGAGCTCGACGGCTTCAGGATTCCGGCGGGCTGGATCCTGCGCCTGTGCATCCAGGAATCGCATCGGGATCCGACGGTGTTCCCCGATCCGGATCGCTTCGATCCGCGACGTTTCCGCGCCCGCGCCTATTCGCGCGCCGAGTTCTCGCCGTTCGGCGGCCATCCGCACGGTTGCATGGGCGCGCACGTCACCTACTTCCTCGGGCGCCTGTTCGTCGAGGAGCTCGCGCTCGGCTACCGATGGAGGGTCGTGCGCGACGGCCCGCCCGAGCGCGGCAGCCGCCACCGCGACCATTGGCGCCCGAGCGCGCAGCGGCGCATCGCGTTGCGCTCGCGCGCCGCCGATGAAACGGCCATGCCGCGCGCTTGAACGCAGCGCTTCCCTAGTCGCGCCGCGGCGCCTCGTTGCTCGCGGCGCTCCCGGGCGGACGCGGAAGGTCCGGCGACCAGCCGAGGCGGCAAGCCAGATACGCCGCCGACGTGTAGACGTAATGGAACTGGTGGAAGGCGATCGCGCGAAGCGCGAACCACCAGCCGTTCGCGCGGCCGAACAGCACGAAGAGGCGCGCGTTGGCGCCGACGATCGCCAGGAGCAGCGCGAGCACGACGAGGAGCGGGACGAATCCCGCGCAGAAGCCGAGTGTCGCGAACAGGAACGTCCAGGCGAGAAGCACGCGCAGCCTCTCGCGCCAGGAAACGCGCAGCGCGTCGGGAACGCGCCGGTCGGCGAGCAGGCGGGCCCAAGGGCACGCGCGCTGGAGGACGTCGGTGCGCACCATGTCGGCGAACCCCCATTCCTTGAGGTGGCGCGCCTGCAGTTCGGGCTCGATGCGGATCGGGTAGCCGCGCTGGCGCAGGCGCACGCCGAGCTCGATGTCCTCGATCGACGCCTGCGGATAGCGCTTCGCGTCGAAGCCGCCGACCGCGCGGAACGCGGCGGTGCGCACGGCGCCGCATCCGGCGAAGAACGTCTCGGCCGAGCGGCCCGCGCGCACGCTGTGGTGGCGGTGCGCGAGATTCTTGTACTGCGAGAGGAAGTTCGTCGCGGCCGGGAATTCGTCGTAGATGCCGAAGATCGCCGCCGCGCCGCTCTTCTGGAGCGTGTCCTTCAGCACGCGCGCGCCCTCCGGATGCACGACGACGTCTGCGTCGACGAACCACAGCACGTTGCCGCGCGCGGCCGCGGCGCCGGCGTTGCGCGCGCCGGCCGGGCCGAGCCGGCCGCCCGACGGAACGACGTGCGCGCCGGCCTCGGCGGCGATCCATGCCGACGAGTCCTTCGATCCGTCGTCCACGACGACCACCTCGAGGATCTCGCGATTGCGCAGCAGCAGCACCAGCGGCGCGAGGCTGCGCGGCAGCACCTGCTCGCCGTTGTAAACGGGCATCACGACACTGATCACCGGCTCGAGCGCGTCGCTCATCGGTTCCTCGCCGCGGGCATCCCCCATGCTACCGGCCTCCGGCGCGCGGCGCAGGCGCCGGGCGACGCGCGGGCACCGGGCGTCGCCGGACGGGGCCCCGGTAGAATGACGGGCTCCGCCGCGCGCTGAAGCGCGAGGCGCGCCCCTTCGAGAACCGATGCTCACGTTCCAGCAAGTGATCCTGCGCCTGCACGAGTACTGGGGCTCGCGCGGCTGCGCGCTGCTGCAGCCCTACGACATGGAGGTCGGCGCCGGCACGTCGCACACGGCGACGTTTCTGCGCGCGCTCGGCCCCGAGCCGTGGCGCGCCGCGTACGTGCAGCCGTCGCGCCGCCCGAAGGACGGCCGCTACGGCGAGAACCCGAACCGCCTGTTCCAGCATCACCAGTACCAGGTCGTGCTGAAGCCCTCGCCGCCGGACATCCTCGACCTCTACCTCGGATCGCTCGAGGCGCTCGGGTTCGACCTCGCGAAGAACGACGTGCGCTTCGTCGAGGACGACTGGGAGAACCCGACGCTCGGCGCCTGGGGGCTCGGCTGGGAAGTGTGGCTGAACGGCATGGAGATCACGCAGTTCACCTATTTCCAGCAGGTCGGCAGCCTCGACTGCAACCCGATCACCGGCGAGATCACCTACGGCCTCGAGCGCATGTCGATGGTCCTGCAGGACGTCGAGTCGGTCTACGACCTCGCGTACTCCGACACGATGAGCTATCGCGACGTGTTCTTCCAGAACGAGGTCGAGCAGACGACCTACGCGCTCGACGCGTCGGACGCGGACAAGCTGTTCGGCCAGTTCGCGCTGTTCGAGGGCGAGGCGAAGCGCCTGCTCGAGGCGAAGCTGCCGCTGCCCGGCTACGAGATGATCCTCAAGGCCGCGCACACGTTCAACCTGCTCGACGCCCGCGGCGCGATCTCGGTCACCGAGCGCGCCGGCTACATCGGCCGCATCCGCGCGCTGTCGCGGCTCGTCGCGACCGCGTACCTGGCGTCGCGCGAGGCGCTCGGCTATCCGATGCTCGGCGAGCGCGAGCGCGCCGGATTGCCCGCGCAGTACGCGAAGGCCGACGCATGAGCGCCGCGACGCTGCTGGTGGAGCTCGTCACCGAGGAGCTCCCGCCGAAGGCGCTGCGCAAGCTCGGCGCGTCGTTCGCCGAGACGCTCGCCGCCGGACTGCGCGAGCGCGGGTTCCTGTCGGAGGCGTCGGTGGTTACACCGTACGCGACGCCGCGACGGCTCGCGGTCGCGATCACGTCCGTCATGTCCGAGGCGGCGGACAGAGAATTCGTGCAGAAGTTGATGCCGGCGAAGGTCGCGTTCGCGCCCACCGGCGAGCCGAGCGACGCGCTGAGGAAGAAGCTGGCTTCCCTGGGTCGCGAGAACCTCGCCACCCGTGACGCCGAGGCTCGCGACGGCCCGGATCACCGCTACACCGCTTCCGACGGCAAGGCCGACTACGTGTACCTGCGCAGTCTGGCCAAGGGCCAGTCGCTCCAACGCGGGCTTCAGGAAACCCTCGACGCCGCGCTGGCCGCGCTGCCCATCCCGAAAATGATGAGCTACGCCGCGGCCGGCTACTGGAACGACGAGAAGTTCGTGCGCCCGGCGCACGGCCTCGTCGCGCTCTACGGCGGCGACGTGGTGCAAGTGCATGCGCTCGGCCTGGATGCAGGCCGCACGTCGGCCGGCCACCGCTTCCTCGGGCGCCGCGACGTGTCGGTCGCGACCGCCGACGCATACGCGCCGGCGCTGGAGGCCGAGGGCAAGGTGATCCCGTCGTTCGACGCGCGCCGCGCGGCGATCGAGAAGGCGCTCGGAAACGCCGCGCAGGGCGACCGCACGATCGCGCCGGACGCGCTTCTCGACGAAGTGACGTCGCTGGTCGAGTGGCCGGTCGTCTACGCGGGGACGTTCGACCCGGCGTTCCTCGCGGTGCCGCAGGAATGCCTGATCCTGACGATGCAGCGGAACCAGAAGTATTTCGCGCTGACCGATGCCGGCGGGACGATGCGCGCGCGCTTCCTCGTCGTGTCGAACCTCCAGACGCGCGACCCGGCGGCGATCGTCGCGGGCAACGAGCGCGTGCTGCGCGCGCGGCTCGCGGACGCGAAGTTCTTCTTCGACCAGGACCGCAAGCAGCGCCTCGAGGCGCGCCTGCCGAAGCTCGCGGGCGTCGTCTACCACCAGAAGCTCGGCACGCAGGCCGAACGCGTCGAGCGCGTTCGCGCGCTCGCCCGCGCGTTCGCACCCGCGATCGGCGCGGATCCCGTGCTCGCCGATCGCGCCGCCCTGCTCGCGAAGGCGGATCTCGTCACCGACATGGTCGGCGAGTTTCCCGAGCTTCAGGGCACGATGGGCCGCTACTACGCGCTGCACGACGGCGAGGCGCCGCAAGTCGCCGACGCGATCGCGCAGCACTACTGGCCTCGACACGCGGGCGACACGTTGCCCGAAGGACCCGTCGCGCAGGCGGTCGCGCTCGCGGACAAGCTCGAAGCGATGGCCGGCCTCTTCGGCGTCGGCCAGGCGCCGACCGGCGACAAGGATCCGTTCGGCCTCCGCCGCGCGGCCCTGGGCGTCGTTCGCATCCTGGTCGAGAAGAAGCTGGCGCTGCCGCTCGGCGACGCCATCGCGCGCGCCTTCAAGGCATTGAGCACGCTGCCCGCGGTGAAGCCGGCCGCCTCCGAGCTCGAGGCGTTCGTCATCGAGCGCCTGCGCGGCTACCTGCGCGATCGCGGCGGCAGCGCCAACGAGGTCGAGGCGCTGCTCGCGCAGAAGCCCGGAATCCTCGCCGCGCTTCCCGAGCGCCTCGCGGCCGTCCAGGCCTTCGAGGCGCTCCCCGAAGCCGCCGCGCTCGCCGCCGCCAACAAGCGCATCGTCAACATCCTGCGCAAGTCGGGCGCCGAGGCCGCCAGCGGCGTCGACCGCGCGCGGCTCGCCGACGGCGCCGAGCGCGACCTCCACGCCGCGTTCGAGAAGCTCGCGCCGGCGGTGGCCGCGCGTTGCGACGCGGGCGACTACACGGGCGCGCTGAAGGCGCTGGCGACCGCGAAGCCGGTGGTCGACCGCTATTTCGACGAGGTCATGGTGATGGCCGACGACCCGGCGGTGCGGGCGAACCGGCTCGCGCTGCTGTCGGCCGTCGCGGCCACGATGAATCGCGTCGCCGATCTCTCGAAGCTGTAGCCGCCCGGTCCCGGCGAGCCTCAGGTACCACGTACCAACGTGGTTCCGGGCGGCCGCCGGAACCACGTTGGTACGTGGTACCCGGGGTGTCGGTTTATCGATAGAGTTACGCCCGTGGTCCAGTTCGCCAACGACACCCTCGCCTCGACCCGCACGACGCGACTCATCATCCTCGACCGGGATGGCGTCATCAATCACGACAGCGACCAGTTCATCAAGACGCCGGACGAGTGGCGGCCGATCCCCGGGAGCCTCGAGGCGATCGCGCGGCTGTCTCATGCCGGCTACCGCGTCGCCGTCTGCACCAACCAGTCGGGCATCGGGCGCGGCCTCTTCGACATGGCCACGCTGAACGCGATCCACAACCGGATGCACCGCGCGCTCGCCCTGGCCGGAGGGCGCGTCGACGCGGTGTTCTTCTGCCCGCACACGGCCGAGGCGCATTGCGAATGCCGCAAGCCGCACCCGGCGATGATCATCGAGGCGGGTCGCCGCTTCGGCGCCGACCTCTCGACGGTGCCGTGCGTCGGCGACAGCCTGCGCGACCTGCAGGCGGCGGATGCGGCCGGCGCGCGGCCGATCCTCGTGCTCACCGGCAAGGGAGAGAAGACGCTGCGCGACGGCGGATTCCCGGACCGCACGGTGATCTATCCCGACCTCGCGTTCACCGCGTCGGCGCTGCTGGCGGGCGAGTAGCGCATGGAGACGTTGCGCGGCATCCTCTTCCTCGTCTACCTGGCGCTGGTCACGCCGTTCTACGCGGTGGTCATGGTCGCCACGTTCTGGCTGCCGCGCGTGCCGCGTTACCGGATGGCCGCTTCGTGGTGCCGGACGGCGCTCCTGGGCGCGCGCTGGATCTGCGGCGTGCGCTGGCGCGTCGAGGGGCTCGACCGGATTCAGGGGACGCCCCACGTCGTGATGTCGAAGCACAGCTCGACCTTCGAGACGCTCGCGCTCAACTTCTACCTGCCGCCGCTCGCGTTCGTCGCGAAGCGGGAGCTCCTGAAAGTGCCGTTCTTCGGCTGGGGCTTCGCGCTCGCCTCGCCCATCACGATCGACCGGCGCGCCGGCCGCGACGCGATGGACCAGATGGCCGAGCAGGGCCGCGCGCGCTTCGCGGACGGATTCTGGATCGTCGTCTACCCGGAAGGCACGCGCATCCGCGCGGGCACGCGCGGGCGCTACAAGACCGGTGGCGCGCGTCTTGCGACCGCGCTCGACGTGCCGATCCTGCCGGTCGCGCACAACGCCGGATGGCTGTGGCCGAAGGGCCGCATCGGCAAGCGCCCCGGCGAGATCACGATGGTGTTCGGCGCGCCGATCGCGACGCGCGGCAAGGATCCGGCGGCGCTGACCGCGGAGGTCGAGACGTGGATCGAGGACGAGGTCGCGAGGCTGGGCGCGCCGGCCTGACCCGGCCGAACGGCAAGGGCGACGGCGTGTCGTCGGCGCGCCGCATCGTGCTCGCCGGGGAGAGCGTCGACTACCGGCTGACCCGCGCGCGCCGGCAGACGATCGGCATGTCGGTCGACCTCGACGGCCTGACCGTGCGCGCGCCGCGCTGGGTGACGATCCGCGAGATCGAGGAAGCGCTGACCGAGCGCGACGCGTGGATCGTGCGCACGCTCGCCGAGTGGCGCTCGCGCCAGCGCGACGTGCTGCCGCGCGAATGGCGCACCGGCGCTCCGATCCTCTACCTCGGCGCCGAGCTCAAGCTCGCCGTGTTCCGGTCGCGCGCGACCGCCGTGCGCGCCGACCTCTTCGACCTCACCGTGCTGCACCCGACCGCGCAGGACGAGCGCGCGGTCGCCGACACGGTCGCGCGCTGGCTGCGCGACGAGGCGCTGCAGCGCGTGCTGCCGCGCGTCGCCGACTTCGCGCGGCGCGTCACGCAGTCGCTGCCGCCCGTGCGCCTGTCGAACGCGCGCATGGAATGGGGCAGCTGCAACCACAAGGGCGAGATCCGCCTCAACTGGCGGTTGATCCAGCTCCCGCCGATCCTCGCCGACTACGTGGTCGCGCACGAGGTCGCCCACCTGATCGAGCTCAATCACTCGCGCAAGTTCTGGACGCTGGTCGAATCGTTGCTGCCGGGGCACGACGCGCACCGGAAGGAGCTGGAGGATTGGACTGCGTTGCTGGCGGCGTGACTGCGGCGGCCGTCGGTCACGCCCCGCTTCGGGACGCAGTCCGCTTCTCCGCGTCACCGACCGCCCGGGCGTCGCGCGCGAGGGGTGGCAAGCCGCGGACCGCCGACCGCCGCCTTCAGCCGGTCCCGCTCATGGCCTTCAGCTCACCGAGTTCCACCTCCAACCCCACCTGCTCCAGCAGGATCGCGGCGAGCGTGGCTCCGAGCTCTCCGCCGCCGCGGGTGTCGCGCCACAGCCCGTCGACCGCGCGGAAGTGAAATCCGCCCGAGCGTGCGGCAACCCACACCTCGCGGTTGGGCGCGTGCCGGTTGACGATCACCTTGCCGCCTTCGTCGGCGGCGATCTCGAGAATCCCGTCGACGAGGCTCCAGTCGACGTCGGCGTCGCTCGTCGCGAGCGCGCGGTCGAGCGCGGCGCCGATCGCGGCGAGCGTCGCGTCCGCGGCGGCGAGAAACGCGCTGTCGTCGCTCATGGATGGGGTCCGGATCGGCGGGGGGTGCGTGATACGATCCCAGCGATGTTACGCGATCCCCGTCGCGCTTCGCGCAGCGTCCGCCGCCTCGCGGTGGCCGCTGCGGTGCTCGCCGCCGCGACCGTCGTGGGCTGCGGCATCAAGGGACCGCTGAAGCGCGCCGATGCGCCGGCCACCGCGCCTACTGGCGCTCCGCCGACCACGCCGCCCGACCCCACGCTCCCGCTGAAATGACCGCGTTCGCGCTTCGCGACGGCGAGCTTCGCGCCGAGCGCGTGCCGCTCGCGTCGATCGCGGAACGGTTCGGCACGCCCACCTACGTCTACTCGCGGGCGGCGCTCGAGGGCGCGTGGCGCGCGCTCGACGGCGCGCTCGCCGGCGTGCCGCACCTCGTCTGCTACGCGATGAAGGCCAATCCGAGCCTCGCGGTGCTGGACGTGTTCGCGCGCCTGGGAAGCGGCTTCGACATCGTCTCGGGCGGCGAGCTCGCGCGCGTCGTCGCGGCGGGCGGCGACCCCCGGCGCACCGTGTTCTCCGGCGTCGGCAAGTCGCTCGCCGAGATCCACCAGGCGCTCGACGCCGGCATCCTGTGCTTCAACGTCGAGTCCGAGGCCGAGCTCGAGCGGCTCGACGCCGCGGCGCGGGCGAGCGGCCGCGTCGCGCCGCTCTCGATCCGCGTCAATCCGGACGTCGACGCGAAGACGCATCCGTACATCTCGACGGGCCTCAAGGAGAACAAGTTCGGCGTCGCCTGGGACGACGCGCTGCCGCTCTACCGGCGCGCCCGCGGCATGCCGGGGATCGCCATCCGCGGCATCGACATCCACATCGGCTCGCAGATCACCGAGCTCGGTCCGTACCGCGAGGCGGCGGCGAAGCTCCTCGACCTCGTCGATCGCCTTGCCGGCGAGGGCATCCGACTCCATCACGTCGACCTCGGCGGCGGGCTCGGCATCCGCTACCGAGACGAGACGCCGGTGCCGCTCGCCGAGTACGCGGCGCTGCTGCGCGCGCTCTTCGCCGGCCGCGACGAGACGCTGCTCCTCGAGCCGGGCCGGCTGCTCGTCGGCGAAGCGGGCGTGCTTTTGACGCGCGTCGAGTACCTGAAGCCGGGCACCGCGAAGAACTTCGCGATCGTCGACGCGGCGATGAACGACCTCTTGCGCCCGGCGCTCTACGGCGCCTGGCACGCGGTCGAGCCGGTGCGTCCGCGCGAAGCGCCGGTCGCGCGATGGGACGTCGTTGGGCCTGTTTGCGAGAGCGCGGATTTTCTCGCGCGCGACCGCATGCTGGCGCTGGCCGCGGGCGATCTCCTCGCGATCCGCAGCGCCGGCGCGTACGCGATGGCGATGAGTTCGAACTACAACGCCCGCCCGCGGGCGGCCGAGGTGATGGTCGACGGCGACCGAGCGCACCTCGTGCGCCGACGCGAATCCGCCGCCGAACTTTTCGCGGGAGAAGCCACGTTGCCGCGCTGAACGCGCGCTTTCGAGCGTGTGCGAATACGCAACACCGGGGGTCCGCGTCGTTTTCCGACCGGCCGAAATCTTGCAAATCGTTGAAACTTGGCTAGAATGCTGGCAGCAGGTGCCAGAGGTTTTGTCAAGAGGTCCGTGAATCGGACGACGCCTGCCAAGAAGCAGTACATAACATCCAGCAACTCAGACAGGAGAAAACGATGTTGGCAGACATGATGTCGATGATGGCGCCGGCGGCCGCGTCCCCCGCGCCGAAGAAACGCAAGGCCGCGAAGCGCAAGTCCGCGAAGAAGGCGACCAAGAAGGCCGCGCCGAAGCGGAAGGCGAAGAAGGCTGCCAAGAAGAAGGCCGCCAAGAAGACCACCAAGCGCAAGGCCACGAAGCGCAAGGGCGCCAAGAAGGCGACCAAGCGCAAGGGCGCGAAGAAGGCCACCAAGCGCAAGGGCGCGAAGCGCAAGGGCGCGAAGAAGGCCACGAAGCGCAAGGGCGCCAAGAAGGCGACGAAGCGCAAGGGCGCGAAGAAGGCGACCAAGCGCAAGTCCAAGGCGAAGCGCAAGGCCAAGAAGTAACGCTCTCGGCCCAAAGGTCCGCCGCAAGCGTGCAGCGGACAAGGAAAACGGGCGGCGCCCCTGGCGTCGCCCGTTTCGTTTTTGCGGCGCCCGGACCGCGGGACCGGTCGCGGCGCTAGCGCGCGTGCTTCATCGTCGCGCGGGAGCGCGCCGGCTCGACGGCGCCGCTCGCCTTCGGCGGCGGCAGCGTGCCCGACACGCGCTTGGCTACCGTCGCGGAAGGCCGCTTCCGCGTCTTGCCGCCTGTGACCACGTCGGTCGTCACGCGGAGCCGCTGGCCTGACCGCACCGCGTTCTGCGTAAGCCCGTTCCAGCGCCGGAGGTCGTCGGCCGCCACGCCGTAGCGCCGTGCGATCGCGCTCATCGTCTCGCCGCGACGCACCGTGTGGTAGAACGTGCGGCCCGAAGGAACCGTGGTGAACACCGTGTTCACCACCGAATCGACCGTCTCGTCGGACGGGCGCTGCGCGGGCACCAGCAGCGCGTGCCCCGCCGGCAGCGACGAGCGGTTGCCGAGGCCGTTGACCGTGCGCAGCGTCTCGACCTGGAGCGCGAACTTGGCGGCGATCTGCGCGACCGTCTCGCCGGGCCGGACGCGGTAGGCCTGCCAGGTGACGAGCGGGTGCTGCGATAGCTCGAGCTTCGCGGCGAACACCTCGGCGCGGTCGATCGGCAGCAGGATCGAGTGCTCGTCGCCGCCCGCGATCACCGGCCGGTTGTGCTGCGGGTTGAGCGACAGGAACTCGTCCATCGACATCTCGGCGAGCTCGGCCGCCACCTTGACGTCCATCTCACGGTTCGTCTTGACGATCGCGAAGTACGGGGAGTCGGGCACCTCGGCGAGCACGAGCCCGTACTTCTCGGGGTCGGCGATGATGTTCTTGATCGCCTGCAGCTTCGGCAGGTAGTTGCGCGTCTCGGCCGGCATCGCGAGCGACGCGTAGTCGCCCGGCTTGCCCTTCGCGCGATTCTTCGCGACCGCGCGGCCGACGTTGCCTTCGCCCCAGTTGTACGCGGCGAGCGCGAGCTGCCAGTCGTTGAAGTCGCCGTGGAGCTTCATCAGGTAGTCGAGCGCCGACCCGGTCGCGGCGACGACGTCGCGCCGCGAGTCGAACCAGAACGTCTGCTCGAGCCCGTAGTGCTTGCCGGTCGACGGCATGAACTGCCAGATGCCGGCGGCGCGTGCGCTGGAGAGCGCGTTGGGATTCATCGCGCTCTCGATCATCGGCAGGAGCGCCAGGTCGAGCGGCATCCTGCGCCCGTCGATCTCGACGACGATGTGGTAGAGGTAGCGGCGCCCGCGGTCGATGATGCGCGCGATGTAGTCGGGCCGCTCCGAGTAGTACAGCTCCCATTTCGCGACGAGCGGATCGTCGACGAGATCGGGGACCGCGTAGCCCTTGACGATGCGCTCCCACAGGCTCTTCGCCGGCGGCGGCAACGGCTCGAGCTCGGCGCCCGCGGCGGCCGGGAACGGGTCGGGCGCGCGCGCGACGACCGGCGGCAGCGCCGGGAGCTCGGTGAACACGGGAGCTGGCGAGGGAGGCGGCAGAGGCGCCGGCAGCGGCTCGGGCGGGCGGTCGACCGGAGCCGTCGCGCAGCCCGCGAGCGCGAGCGCGATGCAAAGCGTGGCCCCACCTCGTCGCAATCGCATGTCTTCTCCGGTGATGCCGATGCCCGGATCGGGCATGCGAGTGGCCGGGCCCGGGGCCCGCCCCAAGATGGTAGGCGCTTGGGGCGGGCCGGCGCAACCCGGCGCCCGTCCGTCAGAACGCGTTCTTCCACTCGCGCAGCGCGGCGAACACCTCGACCGCGCCCGCGATCTTCCTGCCTGCGCGTCCTTCGGCCATCGCGCGGACCTGCGGCTCGCCGGCACGCAGGAACGGGTTGGTCGCGCGCTCATCGGCGATCGTCGACGGGAGCGTCGGCTCTCCGCGGTCGCGCTTCGCCTGCTCGCGCACGACGCGCGCCGCGATGGCCGGATTGCCCGGTTCGACGGCGCCGGCGAAGCGAAGGTTCGCCAGCGTGTACTCGTGCCCGCAAAAAACCCGCGTCTCGCCGGGCAGCGCGGCGAGCGTGGAGAGCGAGCGCCACATCTCCGAGGGCGTGCCTTCGAACACCCGGCCGCAACCGGCCGCGAACAGCGTGTCGCCGCAGAAGAGGACCGGCGATCCCCAGCCGGCGTCGCGTCCGACGAACGCCACGTGGCCCGCCGTGTGCCCCGGGATGTCGAGCACGTCGAGGGAAAGCGCCATCCCGGGAAGCGTGAACCGGTCGCCCTCGCGAACCGCCTGCGTCCGCGCCGGGATCGCCTCGCGCGACGGGCCGATCACCGGCACCGCGCGCTCGCGCACGAGGTCGGCGATACCGCCGGTGTGGTCGCGGTGGTGGTGCGTGACGAGGATCGCCGAGAGCGTGACGCGCTCGCGCGCGAGCCACTCCTCGACCGGGGCCGCGTCGCCGGGATCGACGACGGCGGCGAGGCCGGCGTCGCGGATCACCCACACGTAGTTGTCGGTGAAGGCGGCCAACGGGATAATCGCCGGCATGGACGCATCTTCGGAGGGCGCGGGCGGCGTGTCAACGACGCTCGCCGAGTGGTTCGCGACGCCGCTCGGCGGCTATCTTCGCGCGCGCGAGCAGAGTTACTTCGACCAGACGGTCGCCGATATCTTCGGCTACTACGCGATCCAGGTCGGACTTCCCGAGATCCCCACGCTCGCGCAAAGCCGGATCCCCTCGCGCTGGACGCTCGACTACGACCCGCCGGCGGAGCTCGTAGCCGACCCGCACGCGCTGCCGTTCGCCGAGAACACGGTCGACCTCGTCGTGATGCCGCACGCGCTGGAGTTCACCGACGATCCACACCTGATGCTGCGCGAGGCCTACCGCGTGATGCGCCCGGAGGGCCAGATCGTGATCGCCGGCTTCAACCCGTTCTCGCTCTACGGCGCCAAGCGTTATTTCGGCCGTGAGCAGATGCCGCCGTGGAACGGCAACTTCATCGGGTTGTGGCGGCTCAAGGACTGGCTCTCGCTCCTCGGCTTCGACGTGATCGGCGGCCGGCTCGACGGCTACGCTCCGCCGTTCGCGAACGAGGCGTGGCTCAAGCGCTTCGCGTTCTTCGAGAAGGCCGGCGACCGCTGGTGGCCGATCGCTGGCGGCGTCTACTTCCTCCGCGCGACCAAGAAGGTGGCGGGCATGCGCGTGATCGCGCCGGCCTGGGAGCGGCGCGAGCGGCGCAAGAAGTCGCTCGCGCCCGCGGCGCGCGCCAAGGAAGGCCTGACGGCCGCGGGGCGCCACGGCGAATGAGCGATGCGCGTGGGGCGGTCGTCGTCTACAGCGACGGCGCGTGCAAGGGCAATCCGGGTCGGGGCGGATGGGGCGCGCTCCTGATCGCGAACGGCCGCGAGAAGGAGATCTTCGGCGGCGAGGCCGCGACGACCAACAACCGGATGGAGCTGACCGCGGTGATCCGCGCGCTCGAGGCGCTGAAGGCGCCGTCCGACGTCGAGGTCCACACCGACTCGCAATACGTGAAGAACGGCATCGAGACCTGGATCCACGGATGGAAGCGCAACGGCTGGAAGACCTCCGACCGCAAGCCGGTCAAGAACGCGGAGCTGTGGCGCGAGCTCGAGGCGGAGGCATCGCGCCACCGCGTGCGCTGGCACTGGGTCAAGGGTCACGCCGACAACGAGGGCAACCTGCGCGCCGACGCGCTGGCGAACCGCGGGGTGCCGGAGCGGTGATGTCGCCCGGCGGTCGGCGTTGCGCGATGCCGCGACGCGCCGATGAGCGGCGGCGGCGGCGCGCGCGGATGCTTAACCTCTTAAGATTCGGCCGCGGTGCGCCGGTTCGGTTCCGGCGCGCCCGTGACCGCGCACCGCCGACTTCCGACCGCCGAATTCCGAATTCCGCTCGCCGAATTCCGAATTCCGCCCGCCGCTACTTCCGGATGAACTCCCCCGTCTCGCAGCTCACGCGGCGGAACGGATAGATCACCTTCGTGTCCTGGCCGTTGGCCTTGCCGGCGACCTCGACATAGAGCCATCCGCCGGTCGCGCGCCGGTAGATGATGCTGGTCGGGAACGGGTTCGTGCCGTTGGTGAACAGGAAGATCTCGTCGGGCCCGTCGCGCCTCGTCTCGGACAGCTTGAACGGAATGTCGCGCTGCCCCTTCGGCGTCGCGTAGTAGAAGACGCCGTCGGCGTTCGACTCGAGCCGCAGGTGCTCGTAGCTGACGGTCCGGTCGGGCAGCGCGTTGTGGCCGACGCCGACCATCATGCCGCCGCGCAGCGGGTGCCAGAACTCGCGGAATTCGCGCTTGTTGACGTTGCCCGACCAGCATCCGTTGAGCCACGCGAGCGGCGCGATCGGTCCGGTGGGCGCCGGCGCGTCCTTCGCATCCGGAGCGGCTTCGGCTTCCTTCCCGGCGTTGACCGGGGCGTCCTTCGCGGGCGGCGAGGGCGCGCGCTCCTTCGCGGCATCGTGGGTCTCGGCCGCCGGAAGCGGCTGCGTGGCGGGAGCCTGCGCGAAGGCGAGGAATGGTACGGCGAGCGCGATCGCGAGCACGTCGCGTGCGATCGACGGGAATGGGCGTTGAGTTTGCGTCATGGTCATTGCGTCCGCGCGAGCGGCAGGTTCAGGAGGAGGTTCTGCGGCTTGAGCCGCAGTCGGCGGCGCTCGTCGAGCGCCATCGCGAGGTAGACCGGGCGTCCCGCAAGCGCGGGGCGCATGTCGGCCGGATGCACGAAATCGAGCTGGAACAGCGCGACCAGCCGCTCCATCCGCGCATCGTCGATGTCGAGCTGATTGTACAGGTCGTTCAGGATCGAAGTCGCCTCGGCGTCGAGCCCCACGTGCCATACCCAGCGCGCGTCGTCGATGCGCCGCTGCGGCGAGATCGTCACCTCGACGTCCAGGAAATGCCGCACCCATCGCTCGAGCACGCGAGCGAGCGCGTCGAGCCCCGCCTGCCCGCGGTTGAGGCTCAGCGACAGGTCATGGCGCTCGTCGCGAAGCCAGTACTCGTCCGCGTTTTCGCGCGAGAGGACGTCGAGGTCGACCGTGCGCATCGGCGTCCGGTTCGACGCCAGGAGCTCGCCGAGGTTCCCGAAGCCGCCGGTCGTCGCGAAGAGCTCGACGGTCGTCTCGTCGGCCGCCATCACCGCGCCGTCCTCGAGCACGGCGACCGTCTGCGGCCGGTACAGCATCTCGCCGGCGCGCGCCTCGAGCGGATCGGGCGCGTCGCCGAGGATGTGGCGAACGAGCACGCGCGTCATCTCGTCGACGAACAGCGGCGGCACGTCGACGCCATCGCCCTGGAACAGCCGCATGTACGCGGCCTCGAGCGACGGCGCCGCGACGAGCCGGTCGCGGAAGCGCAGCCACACGCGATAGTTCTCGCGCGCGTCGGGGTCGCGGATCGCGTCGATCCCGGCCGGCGCGACCGCGCGGCGCGGGCTCGCGACCAGCGCGTCGTGCAGCGCGAGCTCGGCGTCGCACGACGCGGGGATCGGCGCGAGCTCGGGGCGCAGCAGCTGGACGCGCAGGAACGCGTCGGTGACGGTCAGCCGGCCGTCCGCGCCCACCGTCAGGTGACGGTAGCCGCTGGACTCCCAGTAGTCGTTGCCGGGCATGAGGGGCGCGCTGGCTGCGAGGATCGTGCGGACGCGCCGTGCGCGCGGGCCGCCGCGACTATCCGCCGAGCATCGCCTTCTTGAGGTCGCCCTGCACCGGGCGCTCGCCGAGCCAGATGCGCGTCAGCGCCGCGTTGAACGCGTCGCCGGGGATCGTCGCCTTCGACGCTCCGTTGAGCAGGATCTGCGTGCCGCCGTTCGCGTAGTCGAGCGCGACGACGTCCTTCTCGCCGACCTGCGGGAACGCCTTCATCGTCGCGACCAGCTGGTCCTGCTGCGCCTTCATCGCGGCGAGCTCCGCCTCGCCGTGGTTGTCCTTCAGTCCGTCGACGAGCGCGTCGACGAGCTGGTCGGCCGAAAGGCTGCGCAACAGGTTCATCTGGATACGCCGCGGCCCGCTCGCGAGCACGCCCTGCAGCGTCGTCGCCTTCGCCGGAAGGTAGAGGCTCGCGACGTATACCTTGAAGACCACGCGCGTGCGCACGCCCGCGCCGTTCAGCACGAGCTCCTTGCCGCCGACGCTCGCTTTTTCGGCGATGTCGACGCCGCCGACCTCGACCGCCTGCGCCGTCGCGCTCCATGCGAGTGCCAGCGCCGCCATGCCCATCGCGTACCTGCGCATCGAAATCCTCCTTCGTCAGACCCGCTCGAAGACGCCCGCGGCGCCCATGCCGGTGCCTACGCACATCGTGACCATTCCGTATCGCCCGCCGGTCCGCGCGAGCCCGTGCGCGATCGTCGCGGTGCGGATCGCGCCGGTCGCGCCGAGCGGATGCCCGAGCGCGATCGCCCCGCCGAGCGGATTGACCTTCGAAGGATCGAGGCCGAGGTCGCGGATCACCGCGAGGCTCTGCGCGGCGAACGCCTCGTTGAGCTCGATCCAGTCGAGTTGACCGAGCCGGATGCCGGTCGTCGCGAGCACCTTGGGGATCGCGGCGATCGGGCCCACGCCCATGATCTCGGGCGGAACGCCGGCGACCGCGTAGCCGACGAAGCGCGCGACCGGCGTCAGCCCGTGCTCGCGGCACGCGGCCTCGGACGCCACGATCACCGCGCCCGCGCCGTCGGAGGTCTGCGAGCTGTTGCCGGCCGTCACCGACCCCTTGGCGGCGAACACCGGCCTCAACCTGGCGAGCACTTCCGCGCTCGTGTCGGCGCGCGGGCCCTCGTCGTGCGACACGGTCTTGTCGCGCACCGCAGTGCGTCCGTTGGCGTCCGGCACGTGCGCATGCACCGGGACCGGCGCGATCTCGGCGTCGAACGCGCCGGCCGCCTGCGCGGCGAGCGCGCGCCGGTGCGACTCGAGCGCGAACGCGTCCTGGTCCTCGCGCGACACGTTCCAGCGCTCGGCGACCTTCTCGGCGGTGAGCCCCATGCCGTACGCGATCCCGACGTTCTCGTCGCGCCCGAACACGTCGAGGTTGAGCGCGAGCCGGCCGAGCATCGGGATCATGCTCATGCTCTCGGTGCCGCCCGCGATCACGACGTCGGCCTCGCCGGTGCGGATGCGATCCGCCGCGATCGACACCGCGTTGAGCCCCGACGAGCAGAAGCGGTTGACGGTCATGCCCGGCACCGACGACGGCAGGCCCGCGAGCAGGAGCCCGATGCGCGCGACGTTCATCCCCTGCTCGTACTCGGGCATCGCGCATCCGACGACGACGTCGTCGATCGCGCGAGGGTCGAGCCCCGGCGCGCGCGCGAGAACGCCGCGCAGCACGTGCGCGAGCAGCGAGTCGGGGCGCGTCGTGCGGAACATGCCGCGCGGCGCCTTGCCGACCGGCGTGCGCACCGTCGCGACGATGAAGGCTTCGGATCGTGGGCGGGTCACGCGCGTCGCCTTTAGTTCCGCAGCGGCTTGCCGGTCGCCAGCGTGTGCGCGATGCGCGCCGGCGTGCGCGCGTCGCGCACGCGCGTCATGAACTCCGCGCGCTCGAGGTCGATCAGCCAGCGCTCGTCGACCGTCGTGCCGGCGTCGACGTCGCCACCGCACAGCACGCGGGCGATCGAAAGCCCGACGACGAAATCGTAGGCGCTGATGAACCCGCCGTCGCGCAGGTTGACGAGCATCATCTCGAGCGTCGCGATGCCGGTGCGCCCGGCGACCGGGATCGCCGCCGGCGGCAGCGGCGGACGGTAGCCGGCGTCGGCGAGCGCGCGCGCCTGGCCCATCGCCACGTGCAGGATCTCGTGCGGGTGCATGACCACGACGTCGGCGGTCTTGAGGAAACCGAGCGCCTTCGCCTCGAGCGCGCTCCTGGCGACCGTCGCCTTCGCGAGCGTCTCGAAGCCGGCGCGCAGGAACGGGAACTGATCGGCCTGGCCGCCGGTCGGCGCGTGCTTCACCGCCTCCGCGGCGCGCAGCGCGTATTCCTTGGTGCCGCCGCCGCCCGGCAGCAGGCCGACGCCCGCCTCGACGAGGCCGGGATACGATTCGAGCGCGGCGACCGCGCGGTCGCAGTGCAGGATGAACTCGCACGAGCCGCCGAGCGCCATGCCGCGCACCGCGGCCACCGTCGGCACGAGGCTGTAGCGCAGGCGCAGCGACGTGTCCTGGAAGCGCGCCACCACGCCTTCGACTTCGTCCCATCGTCCGGACTGCGCGGCGGGCGCGAGCTCCGCGAGGTTCGCGCCGAGCGAGAACGGTTCGGCCGTCTGCCAGAGCACGAGGCCGGCGAACCCGCGCTCCGCCTCGTCGAGCGCGCGGTCGAGCCCGTCGAGCACGGCGCCGCCGATCGTGTGCTGCTTGGTCTTGAACGAGACGATCGCGACGTCGCGCTCGAGATGCCACACGCGCACCGCTTCGGTCTCGAACACCGTCGTGCCGCGGTCGAAGCGCTCGCCGAGCACCGCGTCGGGAAACCGTTGCCGCGCGTACACCGGGAGCGACGGACGTGGCACGAACCGGTCGGCGGCCGCCGAGTACGCGCCCTCGCGCGCGTGCACGCCCTTCGCCGCGCGCACCTTGTCGCCGCGCACCCACGCCGGCAGCGGGACGTTCGCCATCGCCTTGCCGGCCGCGATGTCCGCGTCGATCCAGTCGGCCACGTCGCTCCAGCCCGCGGCCTGCCAGGTCTCGAACGGTCCCGCCTGCCAGCCGAATCCCCAGCGGATCGCGAGGTCGACGTCGCGCGCGTTGTCCGCGATCGAGGCGAGCGTGTACGCCGCGTAATGGAAGACGTCGCGGAAGATCGACCACAGCAATTGCGCCTGCGGATGCGCCGACGCGCGCAGCTTGCCCAGCTTTTCGCCCGGCGACGCGAGCGCGAGGATCGCGGCGACCCCTGCATCGACGGCGCCCGCGCTCGCGCGATAGTCGGCCGAGGCGGGATCGATCACCTGGATGTCCTTGCCCACCTTGCGGTAGAAGCCGGCCTTCGCCTTCTGCCCCAACGCGCCCTTCGCGACCAGCGCGGCGAGGACTCGCGGCACCTCGAAATGAGAATGCCAGGGGTCGTCCGGAAGCGTGTCGCGCATCGTGACGATCACGTGCTCGGTCGTGTCGAGCCCGACGATGTCGATCGTCCGGTAGGTCGCGCTCTTCGCGCGCCCGATCGCGGGCCCCGTCAGCGCGTCGACGGTGTCGAAGCCGAGTCCGAGGCGCGCCGTGTGCAGCAGCGTCGCGATCATCGAGAACACGCCGATGCGGTTGGCGATGAAGTTCGGCGTGTCCTTCGCGCGGATCACGCTCTTGCCGAGCGTCGTCGTGAGGAACGTTTCGAGCGCGTCGAGCATCGCCGCGTCCGTCGCCGGCGCCGCCACGAGCTCGCACAGGGGCATGTGGCGCGGCGGATTGAAGAAGTGAACGCCGCAGAACCGTGCGCGCGCGGCCGGCGGCATCGCTTCGGCGAGCGAAGCGATCGACAGGCCCGAGGTGTTCGACGCGACGATCGCGTGCGGCGCGAGATGCGGCGCGATCTTCGCGTAAAGGTCGCGCTTCCAGTCGAGCCGCTCGGCGATCGCCTCGATCACGAGGTCGCACGACGCGAGCCGCGGAAGGTCGGCGGCGTAGTGCGCGGGAGAAATCTGCGCGGCGAGGTCCCTGGTCGCGAACGGCGCGGGGTCGAGCTTCGCGAGGCCCTCGATCGCCTTCTTCACGATTCCGTACGGATCGCCTTCCTTCGCCGGCAGGTCGTACAGCACGACCGGGACCCCCGCGTTCACGAGGTGCGCGGCGATCTGAGCGCCCATCACGCCCGCGCCGAGGACGGCGGCGCGGCGGACGAGGAGGGTGGAAGGAGTTGCCACGGAGGCGTGGGATCGGCACGCCTGCCGGCCCGGGCGCGCGGCCGTCGGCGCGAAGCGCGGAAACGCGCGGGCCGGCGCTGCCGCCGGCCCGCGTTCAGGCGTGACCGAGGCGGGTCAGAACGTGTAAGTGCCCTGCACCGAGAAGATCGTGACGTTCGCGTCGTAATGGCCCTTGATCAGGCCGTTCGCCGCGACGCTGCCGGCGTTCTGGTTGATTCCGGCGTCGCTCGCCTGGATGTAGGTGAAGCCACCGTCGAACTTGAGGTTGTTCGAGTGCTTGTATTGCGCGCCGAACGAGATCCAGACGCGATCCTCGTCGGGCAGCCGCGGCGAGCGGTCCGCCTCGTTGACCGGCGTCTGGTCCCAAGCGAAACCGCCGCGGAACATCCAGCGGTCGTTGTAGCGGTAGTTCGCGCCGACCGAGACGCGCCAGGCGTCGTCGAAGTTCTCCGGCGTGTTTTGCAGCACCACGCCGTTGGTGCGCACGAACTTGAGCTCCTTGATCGACGACCAGCCGGTCCATTGCGCGTCGGCCATCACGTCCCAGCGATCGTTCAGCCGGTGGAAGACCGACACGTTGAAGATCTGCGGAAGCTTGATGTCGGAGGTGATGCCGCTGTTGTAGAGCGCGGTGCTGTTGATCGCGCCGGTGAGCAAGCCCACGACCGGCGCGAGCGCCGGCGGGACCGTCGGCGTCGGGTTGTCGAAGTTCGCGTTCCCGCTGATCTTGTACTTCATCTCGGAACGGTAGCTCACGCCGATGCGCGAGTTCGGCGCATAGTCGTAGATCAGCCCGACGTTCCAGCCCCACGCGCTGTCGTCGCCGTCGATCGTCGCGCTCGAGTCGAGGCCCGACGTCGCTGCGATGATGCCGGGGACCGCGACCGCCGGGATCTGGCCGCCGGCCGCCGCCGCCTGCGCCGCCGTCGCGATCGCGCCCGAATAGTTGACCCGGCTCGTGAACTCGGCATCGATCCGCTGCCAGTTCAGGCCGACGCCGATCGCGAAGTTCTCGTTCGGCCGGAACGAGATCGCCGGGTTGACGTTGACCGTCTTCACGTCGGACTTGACGCCCTGGTAGCGGCCGAGCCAGTCGCCGTCGTACTCGGTGACGAGGCCGAACGGCGCGTTGACGCCGAGCCCGAACACCCACTGCCGGTTGATCGGCACCGCGATGTACATGTTCGGCACGATGTTGGTGCTGCCCGCGTCGCCGCCGTTGCCGCCGAGCGACTGGCCGAACGCCGGCAGCGAGCCGTCGTCCTTGAACTTGATCGACGGCGTGATCAGGTGGATCGCCGCGGCCGCCTCCATCGTCGTGCGCTTCGACAGCGTCGCCGGGTTCGACCACATCGAGCTCGCGTCGTCGGCGACGGCCGCGCCCCCCGCGAATGCGTTACCGAGGCCGCTGCCGCTGTTCTCCTGCAGCGCGAACGCTGCGCCCTGCGCGTGGCCCGCGCCGAGCGCGCACAACGTCGCGACCGCGGCGGCGAGGCGGCGGGGACGAAAGTTCGGGGCGTTCATGATCGTGGGTCTCCTCTCGGTGGCATGGCGACGCTCCGGTCGCCCGGCGTTGTGGTTCGTCAGCGGTCGTGGGAAGCGGAGATCGCGATCGCCCGTCTGTTGCTCCCCTTCGGCTCCCCTTCGACGGTCGTTCGCGTGCCGAACGACTATACACGCGGGTTTCACGCGCGGCATGGTGCGGCGCATCATTCCGGGGGGATCGCGCGCGGCCGACCTTCGGCGTCGACGGCGACGTAGGTGAGCGACGCCTCGGTCACCTTGACCGTGACGATGTCGCGCGGATTGCGCTGCGCGTACACCTCGACGTCGACCGTCACCGACGTGCGTCCGACGCGCACGACCTCGCCGTAGAACGTCACGAGGTCGCCGACCAGCACCGGCTGCTTGAACGTGAACGAGTTGACGGCGACGGTGGCGACGCGGCCGCGCGCGCGTCGCGCGGCGAGCACGCCGCCGGCGATGTCGACCTGCGACATGATCCAGCCGCCGAAGATGTCGCCGTGCTGGTTCACGTCGGCGGGCATCGGCACGACGCGCAGAACCGGCTCGCGCTGCGGAAGCGTCATTGCAGCGCGCTTCGGGGGGACGCTGGCGACCGACGGGCCGCCCCGAGGTCGCCGTGCCCCCCGGGGGGAGGCGCGCGCAGCGCGCTTCGGGGGGACGCTGGCGACCGACGGGCCGCCCCGAGGTCGCCGTG